>JBBPZG010000092.1:0-5015 GCA_038199095.1 Saccharimonadales bacterium (SeqCode) | reverse complement strand
TGGGATAATGCCCCCAGAATGCTGTTAATTGAAGAGGCCGGTGGAATAGTCAAAAATATTGGTAGCGATGATTATGATTATAGAAACTCAGAGTTCTTAGCAACTAACCCATTTATTTTTGATAATATTATGGCGATTATTTCTAACAATTCTGAAAACAGCAAATAGAATAGCTTGTGTGATTAACATCTCTAACTTGCTTATCGTGACATTAGTTTTTATAATTTAGGCATAAGCAGTAAACTGAACATATAAATGAGGTAAATTATGAAAACTAGGGTGGCAATTAATGGATTTGGTCGGATTGGGCGGAATGCCTTTAAAGTGGCCTTTGAACGGAGCGATATTGAAATCGTAGCAATTAACGATTTAACAGATACAAAAACGCTCGCGCACCTGCTCAAGCATGACAGCAATTATGGTACCTACCATCAAGAAGTAGGCTCGGACGAAAAAGGAATAATTGTTAATGGTAAGCATATCGCCGTATTAGCCGAGAAAGATCCCGCTGCGTTGCCTTGGGATGAACATAAAATTGATGTTGTCATAGAATCGACTGGTTTTTTTGTTGATCCAGCCAAGGCCCGGGCTCACATAGATGCCGGGGCCAAAAAGGTCGTCCTGAGTGCTCCAGCCAAGGGTGAGGGTGCTACCACAATTGTGCTCGGTGTGAATGAAGACAAGCTCGCCGGTGCCAGTGATATTATCAGTAATGCCTCCTGCACTACCAACTGCATCACCCCAGTTGCGGCGGTGATCGAAAGCAACTTTGGCATCGAAAAGGCCATGATGACCACTGTGCACAGTTACACTGCCAGCCAGAAGCTCCAAGATGCCCCGGCCAAAGACCTGCGCGAAGCCCGCAACGCTGCCGAAAATATTGTGCCTACAACGACCGGTGCATCCATAGCCGCTGCGCAAGCAATGCCGGCTCTGCAGGGCATCTTTGGTGGGCTAAGTATCCGGGTACCAACCCCCGTGGTTTCTTTGAGCGATTTTGTCATTCTCACCAAACGCTCAATATCGGTTGAAGAAGTCAATGAAGCCTTCAAGCGGGCAGCCAAAGAACCCTACTACCAGGGCATCCTGGCTGTGACAGAAGAAGAGTTGGTAAGTAGTGACTACATCGGCAATAGCCATAGCGCTACTGTTGACCTCAAGTTGACGGCAGTCGTGGGCGGCAACATGTTAAAAGTCGTGGCTTGGTACGATAACGAATGGGGCTACTCGAACCGCCTGGTAGAAGTAGTGGCTGATACCGGCCGGCTGCTGCACCAAAACGAATCAGACCACAAACATGAATAAATTAATGCTCAATGCTCAATATTTAACTGTCAATGAATGCCCAATGCCCCAATGCAGCAATGCATTGAATCATTTAGCCATTGAGCATTCATTGGGCATTGATACTTGCCAATTGAGCATTGGAAATCTTCTATGAAGATTTATCTAGGCGCCGACCATAATGGCTACGAGTATAAGTCAGAGCTGTTAAATGCCCTGCAGATGGCCGGCCACGAAGTCATCGACGTAGGCGATGTGAACATCGATCCAAATGACGATTTTCCCCAATTCGCTGCTAAAGCCGTCACAGCCATATTAACCGATCCCGACAGAACAGCCCGCGCTATTTTGGTCTGTGGCAGTGGCCAAGGCATGTGCATGGCAGCTAATAGGTTCAAAGGCATTCGTGCCTCATTATGCTGGAACCTCAATGAGGCCCGGGCCGCCCGTAACGATGACGACAGCAATGTATTATGCCTCTCGTCCAAGTATTTATCCTTAGAAGAAGTAGGCGCGATAATGAACACCTTCCTGGCAACGCCTTTCGCCGGTGCCCCGCGCTTTGTGCGCCGCATCCAGCAACTCGACCAACTCGGCTGAGTCAACTTCTTTACTTGTCATCCTGAACTTGTTTATAGCTTCACGCCGGGCAAGCTTTAATCTTTAAAGGGAGGCTTGCTCGGGTTCGGCATA
Source organism: Saccharimonadales bacterium (SeqCode) (assembly GCA_038199095.1). Taxonomy (GTDB): domain Bacteria; phylum Patescibacteriota; class Saccharimonadia; order Saccharimonadales; family UBA4665; genus JBBPZG01. The sequence goes on along the minus strand of JBBPZG010000092.1, from coordinate 3,038 downwards.
TAGTTTTGCTCATCGCAAAATTATCAGGACCCATACGGCAAAGTGAGTTCGCATGGGTCCTGAAACAAGTTCAGGATGACAGTATTTGGGTGGTACAATTTGCTTATGTCTATTATCTGTCCAACGGTCACCGCTTATAACGAGCACGAGTATAAAGAGCAAATACTCCGGCTAAAACCATTCGCCAAACGGATCCACATTGATCTGATGGACGGGGAACTTGCGCCCACCAAATCACCTGCTTTGGACAAAATCTGGTGGCCGCATGAAATGATTGCCGATATTCACTTGATGTATCAGCGGCCTATGGAGCAACTGGACCAGCTTATAAAACTAAAGCCGAACCTTGTGATAATTCATAACGAAGCCCACGTCCACCACATGCATTTTGCAGCTGAGTTACATAAGGCCGGTATCCAGGCCGGTTTAGCCATACTGCATGACACACCGGTTGAGTATGCTTATCAGATCATGCACAGTTTTGACCACATTTTGGTGTTTAGCGGTCATCTCGGTTATCACGGCGGTGAAGCCGACCTGAACTTATTGGGTAAAGTTAAAAAGATACGTAGCCATCACCCTGAAGCCGAAATTGGTTGGGACGGGGGTATTAATGACACGAATGCTAGTGAGATTGCAAATGCAGGTGTTGATGTATTGAATGCCGGAGGTTACATTACCAATGCGGCTATACCGGAAAATGCTTACCGGCAACTATTATACTGACGAGTGCGCTAATAAACGGGCTTCGTTCAAAACTGAAGGGGGCACAGGCTTGGCTGTCTCTAAAAGTTTTGCAACCTGTTCAGAGATTGCCTCATGAGCCGTTGTTAAGACGTCTTTTTCATCGGGGTACTGCGTATTGGGGAGCAAATCAGCCCGCTCGGAGAGGGCTACACAAAAACTGCTCAAACGTCTGGGTGCAAAGCCATTAAGCGACTCTATAGGTACATACCAAGCATGGGCTGAAGGTTCAAGTTCTTGCATCGCATACACGGTTTCCCAGGTTTTTGGCGCGCAAAATGCTCCTTTTACTATTCCGTAGCTAGTGGCGTCTGCGAGCCCATAGCAGCTTTTCTCGCCATAATTTTTAATTATGCCGGCAGCTGTATGGCCATCAGTGAGGATAACCGGTGAACCTAGCTTGTCATTGCTGACGTTTTCCTGGCTGATATTTGCCAATAGTCTGAGTTCAGCATCGCTGCAGCAGTCTGCAGTCTCTACTGCTTCAAACTCGATAAAGTCCTCAGCGTACAAAAAATCTAAGACCTGCTTACCGATGCTTGTCAAGACAGCCGGTTTTGTTGCCAGGGCTTGCTCGCGTTGTCTGTGGCTTATTTTGCTGGTGGCATTAACCAACCAAAAAAGTTCTGTGTATCTCCACTCGTTTACATCAGCACCTACAGGGCTGTCCATAGGTAGCCCCAGGCGGACTAAATCATGGGGTATTTCACCGATGCCATTCTCTAACATTTACTATATTATACACCTTTTGTCAATAGAGCGGGGCTACTGATAATTTGCTCTGGTAAAGAGCAGGCACTATAATCACAAGCAAGATGGCACAAAAACTGTCAATTGAGCGGTTAGAAACAATTGCTAATGATATCCGGGAAGACATAATCCGGATGCTTGAGCACGCCGGCAGCGGCCATAGTGCCGGGCCGTTAGGGTTGGCTGACATCTTTGCGGCTCTCTACTTCGATGTTATGCAACATGATCCTAAAAAGCCTGACTGGGATGAGCGCGACATTTTGCTGCTAAGCAACGGCCACTGCGTGCCAGTGCGTTACGTTGCTATGGCCCACGCCGGCTATTTTCCAAAGAAAGAATTGATGACTTTGCGCCAACTCGGCTCGCGCCTGCAGGGGCATCCTGAACGCACCAAGTTGCCAGGCCTGGAAAACACTAGCGGTCCGCTCGGTTCCGGGCTAAGCCAGGCCTGTGGTATGGCCCTGGCGCTACGCATGAACAAGCAACTACACCGCTGGGTATATGTGGTAATGGGCGATGGTGAGATCAATGAAGGCAATGTGTGGGAGGCCGCCATGTTGGGTGGTAAAGAAAAATTGAATAATGTTATAGCACTCATCGACCGTAACAATATTCAGATCGACGGCCCGACAGAAACCGTTATGCCTCTGGAAGATTTGCATGACAAGTGGGAAGCTTTTGGCTGGCACGTGCTGGAGATTAACGGCAATGACGTTGAGGCGGTTATTGATGCCTATGCCATGGCGCGGGCGATTAAAGAAAAGCCCGTGATGATTATTGCCCATACAATTCCTGGCAAAGGCGTGGACTTTATGGAAAACGACTTTCACTGGCATGGCGCCCCGCCCAACCACGACCAAGCTGTTAAAGCCCTGCACGAGCTGCGCACGCTCGGCGGCAAAATCCGGAGTGAACATGAGTAGATCTAAAGGCAGACAACAACCACACCATTCGCCTGGCTACATAGGTGGCTGCTGGGTACTGAGCTTTTTAAGTCTTGGTTTACTATATGCTGCTGGCAAAGCCGTTATATCAAGTTTTTCAGCTTTCCGCTCTTGCAATACTAATAACGGCTTGTCGATCCATAGCTGCGGCAAGCAGTCGCTTGATGTTGGTGACCTGGTACTAATCGGTTTATTCATCTTATCTGCTTGTTTAGTTGCTAGTTTATTGACGCATAGCTGGCGGCTAAGCCGGAGGAGTAACCCTTGAGCGACCTGCACCTAGCTGATATCCATGGCAAGTTGGAGCAGGAGCCTATTCGCAAGGGTTTTGGGCGTGGACTATTAGAAGCCGGTAAACGTGATGTTAATGTGGTAGCAGCCTGCGCAGACTTGACTGATTCGACGCAGATGAGCTTGTTTAAAAATGAGTTTCCGGAGCGCTTTATAGAGATCGGCGTGGCCGAGCAAAATCTGGTTACTGTGGGCTCCGGCCTGGCTGCGATGGGGAAAATTCCTTTTGTGTCTTCCTACGCAGCTTTTAGCCCGGGCCGGAACTGGGAACAAATCCGTACTACGATCTGCTTGAATGACCGGCCGGTT
>JBBPZG010000091.1:0-2327 GCA_038199095.1 Saccharimonadales bacterium (SeqCode) | reverse complement strand
TGTTATCGTCCTCGGCCTCAAAGTGTTTGGCAAAAGTACCGCGAGGCATATCGCCTAAAGGCTCTTCAAATTGCTGCCCGTAGGTTTTAGCCAGCAACACCAGAGCAGCGTATGCCTCCGCAGACCCTATCTGTTCGGGATCCTGTATACGATTTACGCCTACATATTGAAGTTCGGGCAACTCATATGTAAAACTTTCAAATTGTCGAGACATTAAGTAGACTCCTCAAGTTGCATAAATATACACCCAGTTAAACAGAACGTCAAGTATGTGTCAAAGCATGCATGTGCTAATTCTAAATATAATGTAGACTATGCTGTATTTCGGTCCTTACTTTGGGTACTTCTTGTCAAAACTGTCATGATCCAGTACATCTACCAAAAATATTTTATCTGAGTTAAAGCCATAAACAATCCGATGGTAGCGGTTATCGCCATGGATGGACAGACCCTGACAGTCATTAGGAGCAAAGCGTCTAAGGTCTATTGTCTTGCCGTCAATATAGATTTTATTATTGACCTTGAGCTTCCTTGAAGCTTTGCTAATAGGTTCAACCTGCAAACGTGTCACCATTTTCTTAACATCCTCTTCCAGATTACTACCTTGCTCTATAGAAAAGGCTTCACTTACTTCATCAAGGGTTATTTCTGAGCCTTCATAACTACCTTGTCCTTTTATATCCTGTCCTCTTTTAACCATTACCAGTTGCCTGGGTGTAGGCTCCTCCTCCGCTTTGTGGATAATTTTATCAAGATCTTCAGCGATGGGCAGAGCCCTCGATGCTGCTGATTTTCTTTTTTGGGAGTTAGGCCTAGGCTTCTGTGCGGTTCTTTGATATTTGCTGATGACGGAAATTTTTAAGTTCCTCTCATACTCCTGAATTTCGTTCTGAGTTCGGTTCGTTCTTATACTATTCTTTCTGAATGGTCCGGCGATTTCGCCTATAGCTTTTTCGACTTCTAGAAGTTTACCCTTGACATAAGTCTCAAAGGGTATCTGAACTTCAGGGAATTGATCCCAATTATCGTACCGGGCACGGAGCACTTCGCCGACGGTTTGATTCGCATCTGTTGTATCTGCCGCAGCCATAACGAATTCCGCAAATTTTTTGACTAATACCAGTCTTTTGTTTTGCTCGGCTTCCTCAATTTGTTTGCTAAAGCCATTTACAAAAGCTCGGGGATCCCCGGCCAAGTTTACTAAAAAGCTTCTTAATATACTTGTAGAGGGATCCCTGGCATGCCAATCCTGGGCAATCATTTCTTTTAATTCTGCGAAGGCAGGGTTTACAGTGCCTACGCCATCACTGTAAAGCTCTGCTAAGTCAATTAGGCCTTCCGGTTCTTCGGCATATCCATCTGACAGATCGGTCAAAACTTTTGCAGCATAACCATCTGCCTCTTCCATACTACTTGCTATGTCTCCGATACGTTTGCCAAAGCCAAGTGTCATAAATTTATTTTTTGAAATTAAAAAGGCTACGTTATTATCGCCAACTTTTCTTATATTCCGACCCGCTTCAAGTGCTTCTAACATACCGAACTTATTTGCTGAAAAATATCTTGCCGATAGTAAGGTGTAAACAGATAGATCTCTGCAGATTTTCTCAGCATCATCCTCTAATACGTCATCTAAAATGTTCTCGTCGATACTTATATGTGATTTAGCATATATCTCAGGTAAACCTTCTTTGATAGCCGACTTACTTTTCTCGTTAGTAAGTTCCTTGGCTTTTTTGGCGATTTTTGTCCATGCGTTACTGGAACCGGCCAGTTGAATCTCATGATCAGCTACAAACTTATATGGATCAAACTCTAGCCCATCTAATACAGGTTCCTGTGTATCTGCAGGAGTGGCTAATTCATGAGACTTTGGCAGTTCTCCAGATTTGAAAAAGGTTAGTCTCATATAAAGAAGATTATAATAGTATTAGTACAATACGTCAACTTTATGGTAGAAAGATTTTAGTTGAGTTTCGGCGGCCTTTCAATGACGGCGTCGACGATGCCGTAGGTTTTGGCTTCTTCGGAGGTAAGCCATTTGTCACGTTCCATATCTTCATGGATTTTTGCGGCTTTCTGGCCAGTGTTTTTGGCCATTATTTCTTCCAGCAATTTCTTGATACGGAGCGACTCACGCAGGTCAATTTCCTGATCGGTGACCTTTCCTCGCGTACCTGATGATGGCTGATGGATCATAACCGTGGAGTTAGGCAATGCGTAGCGCTTGCCTTTAGTGCCGCTGCTGAGCAGAAAGGCGGCAGCTGAGGCCTGGACACCTATACCAACAGTCTGAATATCGTTAGTAACATATTGCATGGTATCGT
>JBBPZG010000090.1:0-5255 GCA_038199095.1 Saccharimonadales bacterium (SeqCode) | reverse complement strand
TTAGTGGAAGGAAGCGTAACTGAAGTTACATTGACGAGCGATAGAGCTTTTGCAGCCGGAGAGGTGGTGTTTTTTAGGCGAAATGGAGTTTTGAAATGGGTTCAAAAGATTAAGACCTTAACTCACATGTAAATTTATTCTCCTTTAGTGATTGAGGATAAGGTTAAGGATGAGCGTCAGCAAAATGCTAAGCAGAATACTGGCCAGCCAAAAGACTTTGATTATTACCCTGCCCTTTTGGTCTAGCATATCTTGGCAATGGCGTGGTTCATTAGAATTATGGCTGGTCTATTAAGTGCTTGCGTTTTGAAGAAGCAACAAAATAATAGGCTAGCGCAACAAAGGGGTGCACCAGCAACATGCCAGCGGCCCACAATAATTTTTCGCCATCAGACAAATAGTCGTTGCGTAAGACATCGACAAACATTAAGATCTCAAAAACCAATATTGCGGCAGCGGCAACTACTGCAAGTAAAAGTGCTGCAAATGCGGCACCTACTAATTGATGGTGCATAAATGTGGTGGCGGGTAGCTGTATCATACGTGTTTAGGCGGCTAGAGCTCCAAAGGTAATCCATAAATATGTTACTCGTGCCGTGGATAGTCCCTTTAAATTCTCCCTGTACTATGCCCTGGTACCACCGGCACGTATGTAAGCAATATTACTCTGGTCAGAAGGTAATACTTTTGGCGGCTTGGGGCGTGGTATAGTGCGGTTATGCAACTGCACCGCACAGCTGGAAAACCTGATTGGGAGGCTATTGATGTTGCAGAGCGCAATGGTTGGCAACACTGGGCCATGCGCAGCCACGGCATACTGACACCGGGTAATGTTATTACCGTTACCGGCTTTATCGGAGTAGTATACGGTCTAGTTTTACTAGCGGACAAATCTTACGGCGCCGGTTTATTAGTACTGGCAGCGGGCCGGGCCTGCGACCTGTTAGACGGGTTAGCAGCAGATTACACCGGCACTAAAAGCCCCCTCGGCGAAAAGATGGACGCGACGTTTGATAAATTAAGCACGGGGCTGTCGCTGATCGTGCTGGTAGTTATTGGTATCGTACCGCTGTGGATAGCCTTGTTGCTGGCGGTTCAGCAGGCCGCAGCTATAGTGTTTGCACTGGTTGCCCTAAAGCGCGGGACTGCCCTGCACCCTTCACGTACGGGCAAGCTAGGTATGGCAGGCATCTGGTTGGGCTTACTCTTGATAGTCAGCTTGCAAGCCCTTCATATACGTCATTTGCACGTAGTGGTTTGGGCAGTCTATGCGTTCTTTTTGGCCTCCCTGCTGCTCAGTACTGCGGCAGTCATTAGCTATAGAGACCAACTGGCCCCCCAGCGCCGGACTAGATAGGTTTTGCCTTTAAGCCTAGCAAGTAGCCGATGCTTGTAGCCAGCACGTGCATGCCAAACCACAGTATAAAAATTAAGAGGTATTGCAGCGGCGTTAGGATTACAAATGGCAAGCTCACGATGACTGCGCCGATGATATAGTCCAGCTGGTCAAACGGTAGCCAACGATCACCAGAAGCTATGCCTTTTTGCCTCTTAAGAAAGCTCTTAGCAGCGTCTCCGCCAAGCGCGCCTAACCCAAACAAGGGGCCAAGTAGCAGGGTGGGCAAATGGCTATATGGCACTGTGTCGGTCAAGCTCCTAACGCTAGTGGACTGCTCGAACAATAACTGTTCAAGCCAAAAAACTATTGTGGCCACCAGGATACCGACTACTATACCCCGCCAGGTTTTATGCGGTCCAAATAACAGTTTATTGCGAAAGGTGCGTCCGCCGTCGATAGGAGCATTCAGCTGCTTCAAGCCGGGGGCAGCAGCCGCAAAAACTGGCGCCGAGTTAGCGGCCGCAGCCGGTAACAGGAACCACAAAGCCAGAAAAATATCGTGCGCCATAAACTGTATTGTACATTTATGGCCTCCAAACTAGCAAAACAGAGGTTATGCGCAATATATCAGACGTCGTCGCTTGTAGCTGCGCTATACTGTGCTTATTATGCCAGCCTATAGTGCCGTATCGATCCTGTATAACCCTAACAGTACCGGCTCGAGCAAAGATCACGCTGAGAGGCTTGCTGCTAACCTACGGGCAGCAAAGTTTAAGGGTACGGTTAAGGTTATTTCGACAGAGTATGCTGGTCATGCCGAGACGTTGGCGTATGAGCTGGCTAAAGCTTCACCAAAACCACTCATTATATCTTCAAGTGGTGATGGCGGCTATCACGAAACGATCAATGGGCTACTCAAAGCCCAGTCAGAAGGTGCGCACCCTACGGCCGGCCTCCTGCCCGGGGGTAATGCCAACGACCATTATCACAGCGTGCACCGGGGTAGTATTGAGAAGCGTATCCTGAGAGGCAAGCACACTAAGCTCGATGTATTAGAAATAACTGCCAATAATCCTAAAAGGCCTCTGCACCGCTACGCTCATTCTTACGCGGGAGTCGGAATGACCCCGCAAGTCGGTAAAAAACTGACGGAAAGATCATTAAATCCTCTAACTGAGATGCTCGTTACAATTAGGACTTTTTTTCAACTGAGGCCAGTTACTATTCTAATAGATGGGGAACGGCACAGCTTCGACAGCTTAGTCTTTAGCAATGCGCCGCGTATGGCTAAGTTTTTGAAGTTGTCGCCAACCGCTAGCCTGCAAGATGGTAAATTTGAAGTAACGGCTTTCCCGGCCCAACATAAATTTAAGCTAATGAAGCACTTGCTCCAATCTGCCCGCGGCAAGCTAGATGGGACGGCCCACGCAAAAAGTTATACATTTACGGCAACTGCTCCTTTATCAATGCAACTTGATGGCGAGGTCTACAGGCTAAAAAGTAAGACCGAAATTACTGTAAGCATCGCGCCCAAACTTTTGCAATGTATCGTGTAAATAAGAACTTTATGTAACGGTCATCATACCTAGCCGTAAGCAAAGTATTTGATCCCCAAGGTTATACTAGAAATAGTAAAGGAGGCGTATGAACGAGCAAAAAGTATTTATCGGTTGTGAAGAAGCACTGACTAAGGTTGTCGACCAAATCGATGATAGTCAGTGGGATATGGTGATGCCGCCAGAATTTGCTACCCGCAGCAAAACCCCGGTGACTCTGCGTGAGATTGTACAGTATCATGCATATGATGACAGCTGGGTGCCCGAGACCTTAGCGGGTAAGACGATTGAGGAAGTGGGTGACAAGTATGCTGGCGACCTGCTCGGCGACGATCCGAAAGCTGCCTGGCGGAAAATCGTCGATGCTGCAGTTGCCGCCGTCAACACTCTGTATGACCGTAACCGCATAGTGCATCTAACGTACGGCGAGTGGCCTGCTAAGGAGTACCTGCGCCATATTTGCAGCTTCCGGGGCTTACGAACCGTGGATATTGCCCGCGTAATCGGTGCCGACGATCACTTGCCCGGCGAACTAGTCCAAGGCCTCTGGGATCTATTGAGCCCGGACGTTGAAGAATGGCGTAAAATGGGTGTTTACGGGCCGGTGATACCCGTACCGGAACATGCCAGCCTGCAAGCTAAGTTGCTGGGGTTAACCGGCCGCCAACCTGTAGTAGGCTAGGCTAGATCCCCTTCCCAAAGTTTAGCGCAGTAGTAGGAGGCTTACCCGAGCTTGTTTTAAAAAGTTTGTTTACGGCTAGTAGTACGCCCTTCAAAACAGCCAATGCCTGAATAAAAGATACTAGGTAAAACAAGCCGTACGTTACGGGAATACCCAAGCTATACATAGCTTTCTGAATAAAGCGTAGACGGTCGTCTCCCCAAATTGCAAATAACAAGTAGAGAGCCAGTACTGCCCAGCTAAGCACCAGTAGCTGCGGTTGGCGCAGGGCGAAGGCTAGGTATAATGAATAACCTAGTAGCACTGGCAGCACAAGCGTGGCAGCTTCTACGCAAATGGCGAATGGCAGCCGGAACCAAGTCAGAAACCGTGTGTAGTTAGCATTATGATTAAAAAGCAAGTGCCGTTGAGCTGCCAGTGCCTGCAAACGTTCCGCATGTATTTGATATCGATATCTGTAAAAGGCAAGTAATGATTGCTGTGGCTTCGTGCTGATAACCACGTCGCTGGCGTAATAAGACTGTACATGTTTGTTGCCGAGCTGTAGCATGGTCAGGCCAACCATAACGGGATTAAGACGGCTTCCCTTAGCCGACATTAATAGCGATAAAAAGACACTGCGCCGGTAGATAGCACCTTCGCCGCTGCCCGTATAGTCCGAGTTAGTTACACTAATAAGTTTCTTTGCCCGAAAACGCACCATATTCTCGTATTTTTGGAAGAGTCCTAGGACGCTCGGCATTGGGATTATGTGGTAAGCAGGGCTTAAAACACCAATCCTATTATCACTATTAAAGTGTTGTACCGCTTTACTAAGGGCATGATTATCGACTACACCGCCTGCATTAAGCAGCATAATGAGCTCGCCGCTACCATATTTTTGATAACCGGCAGCAATTGCCTCGTTGTTATTGCCTGTAGCATGTTTGGCAAAAAGTCTAATAACTTTTTTAGGGTTTTGGGCAATCCTGGTTTTCACTAATTGCTTAGTTTTGTCTTGGGAAGCAGCGTCAACCACAATGATTTCCAGCTTGCGGTACGAGCTTTGCAATAAGCTTTGCAGACAAGCTTCAACCTTATCTTCATCGTTATGGGTAAGTACGATCACCGATATAAGCGGCCGGCGGCGGTAACGCCTGGCCTGGGGTGTCCGGTTATAACGCTGTTGCTTTTTAACTTCGCGGAGATCGTACAAATTAGCACCAACCACCTGCGCGAGCAGAGTAATTACAGCGACGAAGAGAGTGAATAGTATAAGCTTTTCAAACATTATTGCACTACCTTATCAAAGCTAAAGCGAAACATTGTCCGCCATTCGTTGACACTGCCGGTACAGGTTTGAATAGTCAGGACCGATGGGCCGTTGTAGCGCAAAGCTGACACATCGTCCGGGGCTACGCTTTTGACACTTTGAAAGCTATAAGCGAGAATGTGACCATTGTCAGTATAAAGCAGCGCGGCGGCTCCTGTGCTTGGGGTTACATGGCGCAGGGGGCCAAAGACTGAGTTATTATTATGACCGTAGATAAAGGTGTTACCCCCAGTATTGTTAGCGAGCGTACTGGTCATAGCGAACTGGGCCCGGTAACCACTGAGCGTCCATGACCCATCGCTGCTGTTGTAGTAACCGGAGTCTACCGGCAAATCAATATTTTCGCTGGGAATAACAATACGCACA
>JBBPZG010000089.1:0-3801 GCA_038199095.1 Saccharimonadales bacterium (SeqCode) | reverse complement strand
GGTCCCCCGATCAGGTCGAGGGCAGGCTCTGAAATAAGTTATAGCTTCACGCCGATCCCGCTTTATTCTTTTAAGGAAGGCGGGAATGGGTTCGGCATATAGTTCTCGCTGACCGCTCGGATTATCAGGATGACAAGCAGGGTTGACTTGGGAAGTGCATGTGGGCCAGCTGCGTAGCATGCAGTCCGAACAACCTGCTATAATTGCATAAGCGTTTTGAAAACAAATAAAAAATCACTCCAACATCTGGTTAGCCGGTCCCCAGGGACCGCCATAGTGTTCGGTATGGCAGCCTTGCTGTTTATCGGCGCCCAGTCGAGCCAGCCTCAGTTAAGCGCTACTTCCGCTGCTGCCGTACTATCGGCCAGGACACATCATTCCGTAGCTGTATCAGCCGCGAAATCCTCACGCCCAGTAACATCTAAATCTAATTCTGCAGCGACACCACAGCCCCCTGCCAGCCCCGCCCCTAAGGTGGCAAGTACTGGAGAGATAGCTACTAGCATTCCCTCAGCTAACCCTTCTCGCGGCCCTACAAAAAGTGCCGCCATTAGCGGAAGTACCAAGGCGCCAGCTCCTCAGCCGCAACCGGTAGTACCGCCCGCGCCTGTGGGTGACATTGCTCCTGAATCTGTTTGCCCGGGACAAGAGAGCTTAGCCAGTACCACAACTGTGCTGTCCTGTATGACCTCGTATGCGCGTAGCCAGCACGGCCTTAGCGGTATTATGTCGAACGGCCCACTTATGGCCGCCGCGGCGGCTAAGGACCAGGATATGCTTAGCTGTGGCTATTCTCACACGGCCTGCGGCCGGCCATTTAATTATTGGTTTTCCGTAAAAGGCTACACGGGCAATTGCAGCGCCGAAAATATCGCCCAGGGACAGCAATCGCCGCTGGAAGTTTTCACCGCCTGGATGAACTCGCCAGGCCATCGGGCAAATATACTCGGCACTGTTTATCGCGATATCGGGGTGGCTGTAATCAATACTAACGCCGGGCCGGACTGGGTCATGGAGCTGGGCGGCTGCTAAGCCGGCTTTTGCTTCTTTGCACGATAGAGTGATCGGACATAACTTGGTAAGGTTCTAAAACTACTCAGTGGTTGCTCTCATGTGAGACGAATAGGCTACCTTATCACATACTATGTCTTATGGTCTATATTATGTTAAAATTAGCATAAGAATAAATATACTTTACATATAAGCAACTGTATGATTTATAACAGACTTGTCTGTTTTCTATAGATATTATTGGTATCATGAACAGTATAGCTGCACCTTATCCACGTGGTATTCACATCGATAGTATCTATGGAGCACGCCTGACGCCACCGCAGTTGCAGAGAGTTACCTTAACTCGTCCATCCGGACGGAACATGGCCATGCGTGGCAACTCAAATGGGCGCATCGTCGACGTTATACCCCCTGAGCGCTTAGCTGTAGCTCGCAGCACCCAAATCGCCTACCGCGCCGCCTACCGCGCAAGGCCAACCGTAATACAAAAGCGCCAGCCTGTATTAGCAGATAGCTTTAGGAGAGCGGCCAATGGTGTGCTCTCACCTCTGGCTTTGGCTTTTTCGGCAATAGCTTCTATGGTTAAAAGGCGACGCGCTAAGCACGGCCCACAAGTCAGTAAAGCTGCCGCTGCCATAAGCGCCGCCCTAGCCGAAAAACGTAAGAAAATAGCCGCTCTGTTTGCAGGCTTAAGCAAGAGGATCGGGCTTGCCAAGCTGCGATGGGTACCCAAAAAGTACACTGCTGCCTATGGCCTCCAAGCCGATTATACGGGCAAGGTATTTACGGGCGCTAAACTGGCTGTGCCCATTACCATCGTATTGTTATTTTTATCTATAACCACAGCCCCCTGGCCGCTTATGCAGGCCAGTACGACCTCCAAAACCCCACCTAAAGCCGCCGCAGCCACCGGCCGCCACGAACAGCGTTCAACCGCCTCTACCACCGCTTCTACCAAGCCAGTCGCTAGCTGGCAGTCATCAACCTGGAAGTCCGGTGCCTGGTCAGCCAGCATGAGCAATAAAACCTCACCGGCAGCTTTGCCTATGCCCATGACCGCGGCCACCGCTCCAGCGGCAACAAACCTTCCTGGCCTTTCCGGCGGCATGGGTGGCGGCAATCCTGTGACGACTCCAACCAGCCTGCCCACACCCACAACCCCCGCTCCAATAGTAGACCCTCCCACCGTGCCCGTACCCCTACCAGTTCCGGCACCTGTAGCGTTACCAGACCCACTTCCGACCGTAGTAACCCAAACAGTAGACACAACCGTTACTGGCATTACTAATGTGCTGCCCGCAGTTCTACCTACGCTTTAGTTAGAGCTAATCCCCATCTATCTGTCAGCTAAAAACTTCAGGTCTGCCACTTCTCATCTGTTTTTCGTTTTCAGTTCGTAGCTGTAGCTACGAACTGAAAACGAAAAACAGATGAGAAATCAAGGCAGCTGCTAAAGTTTCGCTACAACAGATAGATGTGAGTTAGCTCTTAGAGATAAGCTCAAACGCACCAACTAGTAAGATAATTACTTGCACTATATGCTACACGTGTTTGAATAGACTTAAAAGGAAATAAATTTGTCATTTATTAATAAGGATTGTAAGACAGAGGAGGCTCCATGCTAGCAATTACCCATACTAAGTCTAAAATAAGGGGTTATATACTAACATTAACCACCGCTTTGCTAGTAGCCGCAAGCTCACTGGCCATGCCTTTTGCAAATGCAGCTAATATATCTATCGGTGGCCCCAGTGATTGTGACAGTAATGCAGTGATAATGTGTGGGGCACATACTACGGGCAGTATTGTTAGTAAGTACCGGGCCAATATGTATGCCCAAAAAGTCTACGCTGCTTTTGGTATTGGTGCCGGAGCCATAAACAATCTTAATAATACCAATGTTGCAGGTTATGTAACCCGGAGCGGCCAGGTCTACGTAAATGGCCGGGCTAATCCGGTTGCCCGCGGAGCAGTAACGGCTGGACGCCAAAATATTGCCGGCAGCACTGCGGTTAACCATAATGGGGCGATATTTTACAGGCGGCCGCCGAGCGTTTCATTCCAGCAGAGCTCGTTGCCCGCTTTTGTAGCCATGTCTAACGGACGCTTTATGTATGCCATTATTGCTAGCTGCGGCAACCCCGTAACTGCCACACCAACTACCACGCCAACGCCGCCGGCACCTGTGACCCCTAAACCTGCACCCCAGCCCAAGCCTCAGGTAGCGCCTAAGCCAAAGCCGGTGACACCGGCCCGGGCACCGGTCACGCAAACCCAAAGCCAGAACCAAACGCAGGTCAATAACCAAAATCAGCAGGTAGTGGTCCAGACACCGGTAACCCAGACCCAGTCAGCTCCGACCCCAGCACCCGCTCCTGAAACTGAAACGGTCGCTGCCGCACCGGTGCCTGCAACCGAAACCGTTGCCGCACCGGCCCAAGAGGTACAGGCCCAGCCAGCCAGCTTGCCCAATACCGGCCCGGCGGGAATTGCCGGCGTATTTACCGTTGCCAGCCTGGCCGGCTTCTGGGGTTTCCGCCGCTTCCGGCTTCACCAACTAAGCTAGTCTAGCTGTAAGGCCGCCCGTACTATTTGAAAGTAGTCGCGTCCCGTCGCCTAAATGACCCCCTCACTCCTGAAGTCAATCCTGCTTGTCATCCTGATAATCCGAGCGGTCAGCGAGAACTATATGCCGAACCCATTCCCGCCTTCCTTAAAAGAATAAAGCGGGATCGGCGTGAAGCTATAACTTATTTCAGAGCCTGCCCTCGACCTGATCGGGGGACC
>JBBPZG010000088.1:0-2140 GCA_038199095.1 Saccharimonadales bacterium (SeqCode) | reverse complement strand
AGTTATCGGCTAACTTATTCCAGGCATGCGCCGGATCGGTTTTGGCAAATATTTTGTAGTTTGCAAATGCAAAGTAGGAGGGGTTTACCACTACGGTGCTCAGCGAATTTCTTTCTAAGTCATCGGCAGTCAGTACGGGCGCGCCGTTTATCATAACGACTTCTTTCTGCCAAATGTTACTAATGATGGGCCGCGCTGCGCTTAAGTAGCTGCCGTCATTCCAGCGGGAATAACCCATTAAGAGGGCCAGCGCAATATCCTGGTCGGCGTCGGACGCGGTGTTCTGACCCCCCGCCTTAACCAGCACGCCGTATTTGTTGTTAGCCAACTTACCGTATTTCCAGGAGAACAAATGATCCGGCCGCTGTAAATTATTTTTAGTAAATTGCCAGCTTTTATCAAACGTAGCCCGGTCGTCCATCCAGGCCGCCCGCAGCATGGTATAACTTTCGCCTTCGCTGGTGGTCAAATTATGCTGGCTTTTGTCAATAGTCCGTCCGGAGCCAGGGTCGATATTGCCCTTTTTGTAGGCATTCCATGTTTCGAGCAGCAGGGCATTGTTAGAAAAGACAATCGGCACAGCCCGCTGCCGGCTATTGTGGTAACCTATCGCCGTTGCAATACCGCCGGCCAGCACGATAAGCACTGCCCCGGTGATAAAAAATAAATTCTGTATACGTTTCACAAGTTACGTCCTGATCGGCTGACGGCGGAACCTCTCGGACAGTAGTTTGCCGGCAACGATCATAACCCCCACTGCGACAAGCATACCACCGGCTATAACGATACTGCGGGCGGCCCTTAAGAACTGTCCGGTTTTGGTATTGCTCAGTTTGCTTGCCGGGTAATATTTTGCCTGCTTGCCGGTGGCTGAAGTCAAACTTCCAGTATCCGGTGCTCGGCCCACAACATTGAGCGTGGTGGCGTTTGGCTCCGTGCTAACCCCCAGGGGCTTATTTACAGGCTTACTACTGGAGGGCTGACTGTCCGTAGGCGTGGTAGCAGGCTGTGCAGAGGGAGTGCCGTCTGCAGCTACCGGGGGCGTCATTGGTTGGCTGTTCATGCGGGAAACCGCCAAGGGGCTAACGCTAACCACACGATTATTTGTCGGTGCTCTGCCTGGGCCATGACCGTTGGTTACGTCTTTAGCGAGCTGTTCGGGCAAGCTGGTAACCGCTTGTACGGCAGCAGCTACCGGTTGCAGGTCTAAGGCGCTGGCTTTCGGGGCGTGAATGTTGATGCCGATGACAGCGGCTGATACCGCTAAAAAGCACATAAAGCTGCGCTGCAGGATCTGCAGGTTCTTGTAGTGAAGCCTAACCCGCTTAGTCGAGGCTTTGCGCCAGAGACGTAAGGCGGCGGATGACAGCTCAAGTGTCGCACTCAGCATATGGACCTTTGGTACGCCGGCGTGCCGTTCGCTAAAAGGTATTTTGTGGCTTAGGACGGTATAGCCCTGTTCCAGGGAGCGGACTATAAATTCCAGGTCAAAGCTCCAAGGCGAAGGCGAAAGTGTGATGTTACGCAAGATTTTCTTCTTGAAGAGCTTCAGGCCCGACTGTGTATCGTAATCAATGCCGAACAAGAGCTTTATAAAAAAGAAGTTATAAACTGCCGAACTCAGCCGGCGCAAGGCGCTTGTCTGGTTATCGACGCGTTCAGTAATGATCACGTCGGCGTCGCAGTACTGCATTTTGTGGTACATCGCCACGATGGCTTCCGGCGGGTACTGCAGGTCACCATCAATCATGCACACCAGGTCATGCTTGGCAGCCGCAAAGCCTTCTAACAGTGAGAACGCTTTACCGCGTTTGCCTTGTTTGGTCAGCAGGCGCACGTGATATTTGGGGTCTGCCCGCTGCGCCACGGCAAGCGTAGCATCGGTAGAATGATCATCTATAACCAAAATCTCAAAAGGAATGCCGGCCTTAGACAAGGTTGCGTATAACCGCTCAAAAAGCAAAGGTAAGTTATCTGCCTCATTTAAGGTGGGAACGATGATAGAAAGGGGCTTAGTGGCTTGATTCATGCTGCGAACTCCTTTATATACTTACTGTCTTTAACACAACTTAACAGATGTAATGGACTAGTATTAAATGTTTTAACGTTACGTTTGTGTGTAGTGCAGTGCCGTAACACT
>JBBPZG010000087.1:0-2877 GCA_038199095.1 Saccharimonadales bacterium (SeqCode) | reverse complement strand
GGAATCCCAGTTATCAACATCAGCGTATAAGGTGAAGAAATCATACATATTCCAGACCATTGACAGCTTACGGGCCACATCGCCAACCTCTTTATCTTCCATTGAAAAATCTTCGCCATTTAACACCGGGGAGCTTAGCAGTAAGTAACGCAGTGAATCCGCGCTGTATTTATCCATTAGCTCATTAGGGTCGGTATAATTGCCAAAGCTCTTGCTCATCTTTCGTCCATCGTTACCGGCGAGCGTTCCTGTAACTACAACGTTGTTAAAAGCTCTCTCCGAGAATAATCCAATTGCAACCGCATGCAGGTAGTAAAACCAAGCCCGGACCTGCGATACATATTCAGCAATAAAGTCCCCCGGAAAGCTCTGATCAAACTTTTCACGATTCTCAAACGGATAGTGGTATTGGGCAAACGGCATTGAGCCGCTTTCAAACCACCCATCCAGGACTTTGTCGATGCGTTTGTACGTAATACCGTCAAGAGTAAAAGTTACATCATCAATCCATGGGCGGTGATAATCCTCTAATGTTACCCCTGACAACTGTTGTAATTCTTGGTAACTTCCAATGATTTTGACATGCTCATTACCAGCCTCATCCATGCCTTTCCAGACGGGCATGGCGGTTGCCCAAAACCGATCCCGGCTGAGGTTCCAATCAGGCGCAGATTCTACGGTTTTAGCAAAACGACCCTGTTTAATGTGCTTCGGAAACCAATTAATGTCACCATTCTTCTCAAGCATCGCTTGCCGTTGCCCCTGGATGTCCATAAACCAACTGGGATGGGCCCGGTACATTAACTTCGTGCCACAGCGGTGACAGTGCGGGTAACTATGGGTTTTGTAGTCTATCTTCCATACCACCCCTCTTTCGTGTAGAGACTTAGCGATCGGCTTATTGGCCTCCCATACCTGTTGCCCTTGCCATTCGCCGGAGTTGTAAAAACCATTCTCATCGATATTCGATACGAGCGGGAAATCTTTTTGCTTAGCTAGCTCGTAGTCCTCTTCACCATAAGCCGGAGCCAGGTGCACTATCCCGGTACCCTCTTCCAGGGTAACGTAATCGGCAGCCCACACCTTATGGGCTTTGGCACCACGATTTTCAAACAACGGTTCATAGCGCTTGCCGACAAGCTTATCACCCCTGTAAGAATCCTTAATTGTATACTCAACAACGTTGTGTTTCTCATCTGTAAGTACCTTGTCTAGCAATTCCTTGGCAATAATGAAGACCTCGTCGCCAACCTGCACTTCAGCATATTCAAGCTTAGGATTTACTGCCGCAGCCGTATTAGCAGGTAACGTCCAAGGTGTCGTTGTCCATGCCAGTAGGTATTTGGCGGCTGGCGGCTGGCGGCTGGCGGCTGGCGGCTCGGCAAGCTTTAGCTTGACGTAAACCGATGGATCGGTCACATCCTTGTAGGAATTATCCATGGCGACCTCGGCCTTGCTGATTGGAGTGGCGTCGCGCACGCAGTATAAAAGTACTTTCTCGCCTTCATAAACTTTTCCCTGCTCGTGTAACTGCTTAAAAGCCCACCAGACTGACTCCATGTAGTCCTTATCCATAGTCTTATAAGCCCCCTCGAAATCTACCCAACGGCCGATACGAGCGATAACTTCTTCCCATTCGTTGCCGGTTTTTATCATATTGTCACGGCAAGTATTGATATAATCTTCCAGACTGATTTTGGTGCCGATATCTCGCTTATCGCGAATACCCAGCTTTTTTTCTGTAAAAACCTCGGCAGGCAGCCCGTGGCAGTCCCAGCCCCATACCCGCTCAACTCGTTTCCCCTTCATCGTCCAATATCTGGGTACAGCATCTTTAATGATTGAGCTCAGTAGCGTTCCGTGGTGGGGTATGCCGGTGATGAAGGGCGGGCCGTCGTAAAAGACATAGGCGTCAGTGGCAGGTCGCATCTCGACTGACTTTTCAAAAGTCTTATGCTCCTGCCAGTACTTCACGAGGTCTTTTTCGTACTCAATTGGCCGCCGTCTGGTGCCCTTTGTAAATTTCATAACGGCTATAACTCCTTAAATATTGTTGTAAATAAAAATCACCTGCTCGTTTTCTGGAACCGCAATATATCTGCGGAGGTACCATCCAGATTCCTTTGAGGTGATTCAAAAGCTCTTAGTTGCAGCTGTAACGGGCTTACCCGGTGGACTCTACTGAGCAAAGCGAAACCCTGAGTTTATCCAAGGGCTAACTGAGCTGTTCTTTCCACTCCTCGCGGTTGATGGCCGCTTTCCGCTACTAGCGGACGGATTTACCAAATTGTACCTGTATTATACTACCCCCTGTTGCTTAGAGTAAAGTACCTATGCATTTGCTGCCACCAGGCGTTATAGCCGCGCGTAAGAGGCGACCTCATCCATAAGCGGCAGGGTTTCCCCTATCCAGGCCCTTTGTGCAGAACCATCTGGTTGGAGGGCGAGAATCGCTGGATACTGCATGATATCGTAGAGGCTCGCCGTGGCAATCCCCTCGCGGCTATCTATATTAAGCACTTCGATCTGCCTGTCGCCTTCCTGGCGCTGGTATTCATGGATAAACTCTTCGACGAGCCTGGCATGCTCCGAATTAGGCCGGTAAAGGACAAGTACTTTCATTATTAAAATAGTGTAACATATACCTCTGTTTGATGTATCAAATTGTTCGCTGAACTAGCTTCATTATTTTACAAAGCGCCAATAGATCTAACGGAGCAACCTTTGTACAAAATACTATTTACTTTTAATCTTAGCGATCTAATTTACCTTTGTTAGAACTAACTGACCTATTTTCATACCCTATACGTAATAGCCACAACGATCCTTAGCCTTATACTAATAATATGAAAAACTGTGACGTGGTGATTATTGGGG
>JBBPZG010000086.1:0-4274 GCA_038199095.1 Saccharimonadales bacterium (SeqCode) | reverse complement strand
GGTCCGCCGCAAATGTTTCTCGAGGTTAAACTTATCCTCGGCTGGCAACTGTTTTGCTAACTTATGAATATCAATGGCTAGCTCATGGCCAATATGCCAGGCTTTGGAAACGGTGTATGAGTCCATGCCTCTTTAGCTTAACCTAAAGGTTAGCTGGTGCGCTAGTGAACTGATGAGCTAGTTTTTAACGAACGTATGAGAGAGTTTAAGAGTTTGTGTACTTTTATGGTCTTTGCGGCGAGCTGGTTAAATTGATCCTGCTGTAAGTAACTCAGATCGCGTGCTAAAAGTAAGTGATTTTGTGTTTCAGCAAGCGAGCCCCGTGCAATGATCAAGAAGTGTGCAAAATCCTTTTTACTGCCTCTTTCAAAACCCTCGGTAATATTAGCCGCTACTGAGCTAGTTGACCGCCTAAGTTGGCTAGTAAGTCCGAAACTTTCCTGGCTGGGAAAAGTTTCGGTACATCGATAAACATCTAAAGTCAATTTATGCGCTTCTTGCCATACTCTCAACTCCGTAAATGACTTCGCGAGACTCATTGGCATCCAGCTAACTAGTTGTTGGCGACAAACGGCAGCAACGCAATGTGCCGGGCACGCTTAATTGCCGCACTTAAGCGGCGCTGCTGGCTCTCTGTCAGACCGGTCTTTTTGCGGGTTTCAATCTGTCCGTATACATTTACGTAGCGCTGCAGGGTCTTAAAATCCTTGTAGTCAAAAAATGCTACGTCAGTACGATGCTTAAAAATCTTTGCCATATAAATCCTCTCAGTTATGTATCATGTTGCACTTAGCATGTAGCATAGATGTTGCATGTGTCATGTTGCAGGTAATTATTCAATTGGTTAATCACTTGCTACATGCTACTTGCTACATCTATGCAACATGTCACATGTTCCATGCTACATATTTATTAAAACGGTATATCATCTAAATTGATTGGTTCGTCGCCGATGTCTTCAATAACGACATCTTCTTTCTTTTTGCTTGGTTTGGGTTTTTCATCATTGGATCCAGCACTAACTGGCGCCCCGCCACCGTAGCTGCCACCACTTTCGCCGTCACCGCCACCGCGGCTATCCAAGAACGTTACATCATTGGCCAGTACCTCGACCTTGTTGCGCTTCTGCCCATCCTGCTCCCATGAGCGGGACTGCAAGCGGCCCTGCACGAGACAGCGGCGGCCTTTGCTCAGATACTGCGCTACCCGCTCTGCCAGCGGTCCCCAACACACAATGTCGATGTAATCCGTTACTTCCTGCCATTCGCCGCTCGCATCTTTGTAGCTGCGGTTGAGCGCCAGGCTAAAACTGGTCACATTCTGTCCGGTCGGCGTCTGGCGCAGTTCCGGATCACGGGTTAAGTTACCCATTAATGTTACTTGGTTGAGACTACGTGCCATCGCTAGCATCCTCCTTATAAGACCTATGTCTTCTTACTTTGTACTTTTACCCTACGCCTGCTTTTAAACATACGTCAAGTTCGTTTAAGAATTATTTAACCTCAAGCTCTAATCTCTAATGCCTAAATTCTAAACAATCTTAAAATTCGAATATTCCAACCTTTCAAACGGGCAGCAGTTTGATCATTCGAGTTTTGATATTTGGATTTGTTTAGTATTTAGTACTTCGGATTTAGGGTTTATGCAGATTACTCTTCGTCTTTTTCCCTGTCGCGGTCGTCGCTGCTCTCGCCACGCTTGGCGGCCTGTTCGGCCTTTTCAGCCTTGGCGGCTTCGGCCTTGGCAATTGCCCTCAAGTCCGGTTTGGTGATGAGGAAGCGGATGACTTCGTCGGTGATGTTGAGCGTGCTCTCCACGCGCTGCACACCTTCGCCGGGCATTTCCACGGTGTAAAAAACATATACAGCGTGTTCGTTGCCCTTGATGTCGTAGGCCAGCTTACGCTTACCCCAATTGTCCGTAGCTGTTACTTTGCCACCATTGTCAGCTAGGATCTTCTTGACGCGGTCCTCGGCCTTACTTAGGTCGACTTCCAGGTCAGGGTGGTACAACACAGCAATTTCGTACTGGTTCAAAACTGCATCCTTCCTTCGGTTACCCTAATCATCTGATTAAGGACAGCCCATGTGCACAAGAGGCCATAAGCTGAAGTTGATAGTACCCATAACTATACCGCACTTACCCCTGTTAGTCAACTAGGCCGCCAGTGCTTGCATGGCCGTGTGTTCTATTCTTGGCGTTAAATTCTTGAGTGCAGGCTCGTTCCGTATTTTGAAATACACTAGTACAGTAGGATCACTCTGGGCACGGGGGTGCAAGAGCCCGGCTTTGTGTGCTTCTTTATAATCCGATTGCATTGACTGTACAGCCAATCTAGACGCTACAGCTATAAGGCACCGCGCAAGGTGCTCTTTGCGTGCCTCAGCCTTTGTCACTAGGAGTTCTTCTAACATCAGTTTATCCACTCTGCTGAGGTCTTGAGCCAAAGCAAAGTCTGTAAAAAACCTCCGCAATGGGTCATAGCTATATCTTAAATACTTATAGCCAAATTCATCGTGGGCGCTGGGCGTACGCAACCAGGCAGTCTGTTCTTTAGATAGATTTACGACTTTTGGTTCACCAGAAGCCATGTCAATGCCTTTAGAAGGTATATAACCCGCACAAGCATAAACACAGGTCTTAAGTGCATCGTTGGGACTTTCCGAAAACGCTGGGCCACGAAAATAAGCATGATATGATCCAGAACCTTTATTGTGATGCGCTAATTCTGTAAGCTGCAGTCGGCAATTTCTTAATGCAATTCCTGCAATGGTTTTAAAAAAAAGGTTGTTGCCAGGGTGAAAATGATGGTGCGGATCGGCTTCTTGAGGAGTGTTAAGCGGTAAATCCCTGCAGCTTGGAGCAATAGGATAAGGCAGACCGGAAAGTTCGTCGGTAGGAGTTATGAGTTCACGGCCTCTTTTGTTTCCTGATGCAAAAAGCTTTAGTTCGTGTTGATTCAAAAAGCCCCTGCCGAATTCGACAGGGGCTTGCAAGGGCGCAGATAACTCAGCGAGATTTCCAGGTGAAGTCTTTGGCTCGAGTAGCACTGCTTTCCCCTCCATTGGCAGTTTTTGTTATACCCCTATACTAGGAAACCACAAGCGTTTTAGCAAGCCTCTATTTGTAATTAAGCGGCGAGACCCAGGCTTGCAGCACTTAGTTGGCCAGTTATAGCCAACCGAGCCGTAACGCTGGGCAAGAGGGACAACTCTGGACCACTATGGATAATTGTATCGAACACCGCTCGGTTTTGCTTCCACTTGGTAAATCCCGGATCGATATAATGGCTGAACTCTGGCTTTTGGATACCACTCATACTATGTAGTACTTCTAATTCCGAAAAACTATACGCTTCAAACTCATCTTTATCAGGATGTACTGATATGACTAGCGTGTCCTCATCGACCGCGGACGAATCTGCCCCATCTTCCCGGCACTCCCCACAAGGATGTAACGTCGGTGTCCATATACCACTTTGTGTGTCGGGCTGCTGTGTGCCGCAGACGAAGAGGACGTGTATTTTACCGCCTAAGTCTTCCACGCGCTGGAATATCTTTCCTTCGGCGCACCATTTTGTTTCGTTTGTACCAGGCTTTAGATTTTGATTAACTGCCTTTTCGATAACCACCCTACCACCAGTGGTACTTGCTACCGCTAACGCCCCTACTTTGACTACTTTATGAATGGCTTTTTCCCCGATAGACCGTACTTCGTCGATGTACCGTGGGCCATACTGCACCGCCCGCCAATAGGGGTCAGCTTCCCGTCCTAATTCTTTTGATCTGGGAACGGTTAGGCTAGGCATATACGATTTTTCTCGTGAGGTAAATGTTTATTTAACAATTACTAGCTCAAGTATACACCCGGGCGTCAAGTTTTTGTACAGTAAGCGGTATAGCCTAGGCTTCGTTGCCGAAGTTCTCGTCGAGTACCTCGTCGGATATACTACCGCCGCCGAAGACTTCGGCAGATGAGCTCACTAGGACTTCGCGGGGGCGCGACCCATCGGCCTGGCCGATGATCCCCTGCTCTTCCATCTGCTCCATCAGTCGCGCAGCCCGGCCATAACCGATACGCAGGCGGCGCTGCAGCAGACTGGTGCTGGCTTTGCGGTTTTCGATCACTACGTTCACGGCATCCTTCCACATATCATCATCAGCGTCATTTGCTCCGTAATCAGCCACGATGCCACCCTTGCCGTTAAGTTGGACGGACTGGGAGACCACTTCGTCGTCATACTGTGGCGGCCGCTGCATACGGATAAAGTCAGT
>JBBPZG010000085.1:0-2940 GCA_038199095.1 Saccharimonadales bacterium (SeqCode) | reverse complement strand
GCTGTGATTGCACTAAACAAAGAAAAAAAGGCAATGAGAACAGTGAGCACTTTCATGGGCTAACGCTCTGATTGGCTTCTGGGAGTGCAGACTTAGGAAGCCGTTCCTTGCTCTTTGTTCACTCTTCTTTCCTCTGGGAAGAAGAGGATTATGCTATAATTAGCCCGAATTATGTATGAATTAGTAATAGTAGCAGCCTTTGGAGCTTTGGCTTACCGTAACGCACAGCTTTACGATGATGAATCTGCTAATGTGCCCCGCCGGGTTGGCGACAGGATGGGCAAATTATGGGATATTGCCCACCAAGGCATGCGCGAAAACCGCTTTCTCCGTGCCGAAAAAGCCTTGCTGACTATCTTGAAGATCGATGAAAAAAATGCCGCTGCCTATAACCGGTTAGGCATTCTCTATGCTAAACAAAAAGAATACCGCGATGCTATTGACTGCTTCGAAATCGCCTCCAGTATCGAGGCAACGGCTTCCAGCCTGCACAATCTCGGTCTAATCTACTACGAAACGGAAAACTACGAGAAAGCCGCTGTGGCATTCGAACAAGCGCTGAAACTAGAAGACAAGTTGGCTGCCCGCCACGTAGCCTATGCCAAAGTCCAGGAAAAGCTGGGCAACGATCGCCTAATGTTCCAGGAGCTCGAAAAAGCCAGCGAGCTCGAGCCTAATAAAGAAACGTATAGCTTACTCTTCAAAGCGTATACCAACCACGGCATGGAAGCCGAAGCCGACATTATAGCCGACCGCCTCAAAAAACTGGTTGTCCCAGCTGGACGGCGCAAGCGCATCCTGCGCCCACGCCGGGTCGTGGTTTAGACAAGCTGCTCGTCGTTTTCGGCAGGAATTATATCGTTACGATGTCGCAATACATGAGGAATGTGATAAAAGCTAAATATAGCTACGCATATCATCAAAGTGTAAGTGGCTTCTGCAGCTAGTTTAGAAAAGTGCGTTAGATCTACGAAGCCAATAATTATGAGTGCTAGCAATAAGCCAAACGCGTCAACCATTACACGCATGCCAGAGTGTCCGTACTTCAATTCACCAGGATGTGAGGCCATAATGGTTAAGTATACCACTATATGTAAGAATAGTCAAGCTATAGCGTACCGGTGCAGGTTGCGCTTCGCTTTTCAGGGAAAACTATAAATTTATAGAAGGGTTTCCTCTGCTTCTGCATATATTGCCGCTAATCGCAGCAATATCACTGCCCTGCACCTGAATGCCTTCGGCCTCAGTCTCTATTAGCCCACGCCCAAACCAGCACGCTGGCTGAGGTTCGAACCGTTCTATTGAGTTATTAGTGGTATTGGCATTAAATCCATTTCGCTTAATTTTTTGAACGCAAAGCCATTTTGATGAAAATTATCGATAACAGTAGGGAGTGCTTCAAGAGTTGGCAATGCTCTGTTCATCCAATTTTCATAAAAGGCATTGCCTGGCAGATTGTATTCAGCACTGTCATGCAAGCCAATTATTGTGCCAGGTGAAGCATTTACCCAATCAGCAATGATGCGACTGGCCTGGGCTTTAATAGATTCCATGTCACTTTCGTCCCATATGTGGTCTATGCCCCAACTATAGTCACCAGATTTAGTGCCAGCCATAATAATCCTATCTCCATAAAGTGGCCGAGCTAATTCTCCGACTGCCTCACTCCAGTCTAAATAGGGGGGTCTAAAGAAGAGGGCGTTAATGTCAGTAATACTTTTTATTGCTTTCGCACTTTTATGGATTTCATCTAAAACGGCCTCTTTACCTTCGTCTTGTAACATTCTGCCCAGCCGTTTGTGGGTGTAGCTGTGGTTACCTATTTCATGTCCAGCGTTTGCAATCTGTCTTGCTAGATCTGGTGATTCTTCTGTCTTTTTACCTATAAGGAAAAAGTTCGCCTTAACCCCTTTATTATCGAGTAGTTCGAGTATCTTGGGTGTTACCTTTGGATTAGGCCCATCATCAAGTACTAAAGCCACATCATCGGAGCCGCCATAAATAACCATGTGTTAAGTTTAGCAGAATATGCTTAGTTGGACTTGAACCAAATGCTCAATATCAGAACTTTAATCAACAGATGAAATAGCATGATTTCTCGTTGTGGTGCAGGGTGCAGGATTCGAACCTGCGAAGGCATAAGCCATCAGATTTACAGTCTGACGTGTTTGACCGCTTCACTAACCCTGCATGCTTTTTGCTTCATAAAAAGCATGTAACATATAACATTGATCATGTGACAGGTATGGCCAGCTTCGCTGAAATATTTATGATTACAAAAACTGCTGCTTTTGTCCATCCTTGTTACATGCTCCGTAAAACATGATACATGCTTTTGCCTTGGCAAAAGCGTGGAGCCGGCGGAGGGAGTCGAACCCACGACCCGCTGTTTACAAAACAGCCGCTCTGGCCACTGAGCTACGCCGGCAATTAGTTTTATAGCTAACAGTGATAAAGTGTAGCAAAAACAGAGAGAATTTGCTACTATTGCTGAGGTTTACGAATGCCACCTTAGCTCAGGGGTAGAGCACATCCATGGTAAGGATGGGGTCCGGGGTTCAAATCCCCGAGGTGGCTCCACGTAAAACTCTTAACACGTGGTGGCAGAGCCACTTTACGTGCTGCTTGGCTCGTCGCGTGGCACCGCCAAAAATAGTACAGCGTGGAAGTAATGTCTTACTTACATCTAAGTAGTTTTACGTGAGACCCGTGGTGATTTGCTTGCAAATCATTTACGGGAACAGTTGACATTATGTAAATTTTGGATTAGCATAAGCATAGTAAATAGTAAAACCAAAAAATTACATTTACAAAATTTGTCCTACTTGCAAGTGGAAAAAGTAAAGATGCCGGTCTGATCAACCGGTATTTTTATTTCCCTACAAAAGATACGCCTCTACAGCCGTCATGTTGAAATAAGCTTGGCCTCAGCTTGACTGG
>JBBPZG010000084.1:0-5239 GCA_038199095.1 Saccharimonadales bacterium (SeqCode) | reverse complement strand
TTTATTTAACAATCTAAGTATAGGAACAATATCGTTAGACGTCTGTGAAATATTTACCAGTAAGCATAAGCATCACTTTAACCTGGACTGCTGGCCTGCGAGTCAGGTCTATGCTGCTTCTCAAAACCTCCTCCAGCACGTCATTCCCTAAAACCTCCTAGTAGGATGTTTTGTAGACAAGAGCGAAGCGTCTTCCAGTGAAACTAATAATAGCCGGAATATGCTAGTAAAGCTGTCGAGAAACCTCGTAGGTCTCCCATGAAGATAACGAGATCTCTCACTAACGTTCGAGATGACGGTGGTGATCCTGAGATTCTCAAATAGATTTAAGCTGCTTCTTGTACTAATGTGAGGGTAGGCGGTGTTTGGGGCGCTTGAGGCATAAATTGCCCAACTTCGCCCGGTGCTTGGACGGGCGCTTCAGGTATCCTATCGAATTGAATATAATTACCGACAACTGTACCGCCTGCGTCACGTAACATGGCTTCTGGAAAACTCGCGTCTGTATCCCGGTGCAAAACAATTCTGCTCAAAGCCAATTCGCCCATAACCGTTTGGGTAAGCTCGCGCAAATCGGGGGCATCTCCCGTGTAGTCCTCTGCAGGGGCAGATAGCACGAAGTGGAGGCTACCCGTCTCTAATCTCTCTACAGCTGCAACACAACGGCTAGGATTAGGCCGGGATTTTTTTGGGTCGAATAAAACAAAATAGTCTATCCCAGATGGCCCTACCGGTTGCTGCCCCGGCAAACGGCCCCTAGTGATCTCGAAAGACTCAGGCGCGCCATGGGTTATAGACGACTTATGAAAAACAGTGCCCAAGGTCTCACGCTCGAGGTCAGGTAGGACGTTATCCAAATCTTCTATTTCTATGCTCATACTTTTTGTTTTAAATTGAAGAGTTCTAAGCGGCGATGGCGTACATGCCTGATTGGTCAGCGTTGAAGCCGGCCTGTTCTATCATGGTAGGGTCAAAACTTGTTGACTGGGGATCGAGTAACGCAAGCCGGACACCGCTTTCTTGAAGCGCAAAGTGAACTGTGCCACGGAGTAAATCAACATCATTGAGGGCCTCCGGCGCCATAGGTGCAATATCAAGTTGGGCCCGGCCATCATGGATGTCTTCTAAGGCTACTACTAATTTCTTTCTGCCAAATGCGTTGATGTCTCTAGCCACGTAGGCGTCAGTATGTTCAGTATCCAGACTACTTGCTTCGGGAAGTACACCCTTTGATAATTCACATATCGCCTTGACGACAGGAGAGCCTAAAACACTGTTGACCCTTGAGCTGTCTGTGTAATTTATTATTCCAATAGACTCACCGCTTTCAATCTGTGAAAGTTCGTATTGTAGTTCTGCACCGCTCATGTTTGTTTTCCAATCATAGCTGGTTAATATTGATGTAATTTATTATACGCCCCTTTGTCAATAATATTAATTACAGCGCTTATGTTTGAGCTATGATTTGGCAGTTTGCTATCGGAAACTAGGCTACGAGGGCTGCGGCAGTGGCGGCGCCGTCGAGACAGGCATTATCGCTGAATCTGTAGGTCGTGGTTATGTGTGGTTCGTAGTCCAGGGTAGGGCGCAGATGCTGGCCCATCCGTTTAGAGTAGTCTAAAAACTTAAAGCCGCCGCCATGCCCAACGATGGCTGTTTTGGACGGATGAAGGTCTATGCCCATAACACGGGCTATGCCCATAACTGCGTGGGCTGCGGCCTGGGTAGAGTTTTCGTAGAGCCAGGCGGCGCGCTCGTCTCCAGCCATATAGCGTTCCTCAATTTCTGGTCCGCTTAAATCACTGCCTGTCTGCACCTTCCAGATCGCCTCAATCCCGGCTTTACTGGCCGCTACCCGCTCCAGGCAGGTAAACACCGCACCGTCCATGCCGCAGGCAGGCTGGTAGCCAGGTGGGATAAGCTGGGGTATAGCTTCTACATGCCCAGGCTCAGCAGCGTGTATTT
The DNA here is from genome assembly GCA_038199095.1 of Saccharimonadales bacterium (SeqCode). Taxonomy (GTDB): domain Bacteria; phylum Patescibacteriota; class Saccharimonadia; order Saccharimonadales; family UBA4665; genus JBBPZG01. The sequence goes on along the minus strand of JBBPZG010000084.1, from coordinate 3,274 downwards.
CGCTACCCGTTAATACAGCACCACCGAGCCCACTGCCGTTAATCAGGTAAATAATATTTTCGAAGAGCGGTTGGGAGCGTTCTTGGTTCTCCCGGGCGAGGTGTACGGCACTTTCTATCAATCCGGCGGTGGCATCATTATGTAGTTGTTTTAGTGTGGGGAACAGCTGCTTGAAGTCGCCCCCGTAACCGCTGCCTAATTCCTCTAAAAACTGCTTTACATTTAGTCCGGCTACCGGCCAGGTTTCCTCTATAGTTCCGGCATATGATATGCCAACGCCGATGTCGTTTGTGATGGCGAACTCGGCGGCTCGCTCGGCGGCGCTTAAATAGCCTACGCCATCATCGCTCTTTTTCTGCAGCTGAAAACCTCCGCCTGTTGGCGGCAGCAGCCGACCCTCTCGTGCTTCGTATAAAAAGGCGCCTAATTTATCACCGCCAATATCAACACCGAGAAACTTCTTGCCGTTCTGATCGCATAACCGTTCAACTGCCGCGCCGGCATCAAACGGCTGGACCTCGGCAACCCGCAGGCTTTCCAGGTTAAAATGGGCTAGCTGCTCCTTATAAATAGTGCCAGGCGGCCGCTTTGTCAGTTCTACCATAGTGTTCGGGGAGTTTTCCATAGCGGATCCTTAGATTACTGAATCCCACCCGCCGGCTAGTGCCTTATGGCGTGCCGCAGCTCGTTTACCATTTATATAAGTTTAACAGATAACCCCCAGATAAAACCACGCCGATTTCACAACGCCATAGCCCTAGAGTAATCACCAGCAACGGGCTAGAGAAGTGATGGGCTTGTGTCTACCTTTAGCTATCGGGACTAGATGGGGCCGATTGAGCCAAGGATAGTAAGAATTATGAAGCAGGTTCAAATACTGACTGATATATAGCAAGTAGGACGTATTGTTATATACTTCAACACAGGTACGGGGAGACCACACAATGGCGAGTCCAGCATCTGCCAAAAGGCGATTAAGTATATCCATAACCGCAGGCGTGACTATGGCTTTATTGCTTTTGCTGCTGGGTGCAGGCAAGTTTGCACCGCTAGCAGCGTGGGATACGGCCGCTTTAGTCTATATATCCTGGGTATGGATAATTGTTTGGGGGATGGATGCTTCTAACACTAAGTCCCATGCTAATACTGAAGATCCGGGACGGGCTGTAGCTGACGTGCTGCTCATTGCTGCCAGCGTCGTTAGTTTGGTTGCTGTGGGATTTATCATCATGCAGGCTAGCAGCAGCCAGGGCATAGAAAAAACCGTGGAGGTTGTGCTGGGTCTGCTGAGTGTCGTTATATCCTGGGCCACGGTACACACCATGTTTGCGCTTAAGTACGCGAGTTTGTACTATGGTAAGCCGGAAGGGGGCATTGATTTTGGGCAGACTACACCGCCCCAATACACGGATTTTGCCTACATGGCATTCACAATCGGCCTGACTTTCCAGGTTTCTGACACCCAGCTTCACACAGTCGAAATCCGTAAAACCGTACTCAAGCAGGCGCTCTTATCCTACCTCTTCGGCGCTGTAATCATAGCCACGGTCATTAATACAATCGCTAACCTGGGTAAATAAGATAAGCACCAGTACCTAGTGCTTATAGTTGGTGGACTTGATTAGTATTTTCTGGAATCAAGTTCACGAACAGTTAAGGGTTTGGCACAAGCTGTTTAATACATCGGTTATTGGACAACAGTTAATGACTACGAGGCTTGGCATGAACCCAATTGACTACTCAAAGACTATTCCGCTGTCAAGAGATGGGTCAATCCCAACCGCAAGCGTATGGTCACCGCCTTCATAGGGCATAAAGGTAACTGTTACGTCTTTGCCAATATAAGTAGCTGCAGTTTCAAGCTGGTCTAAAAAGAACCATTCATTATAACTACCAGCTTTCTCTCCATATTCAGGATTAAATTGATGAGTCTTATTATAAGCAATTAGTAACTCAACCGCTTTTGCTCCGTTTTGACGAGCTTGAGCAGCAAAAGTGTATAAGAACTTCTCTGAAGTGCTGCCGCCTCCTTCTCGCTGCCATCTGTCAACCATAGGGTCATAATGCGAGATACCTGCCAGTGAACCCTCAGCCGTCTTTGCTAGACCAACTATCCCTGTACAACCAGCAAGACTCTTTGTATAAACGAGTGCCGACCTACTTACAGGCACTTTGACTAAGCCTGAATTGTTCATGTCTACATATACTAGGCCGTCTGCCGGTAGTAAAGTTTCTCTAGCTGAAGTATTTCGGGCAAAGCCTATTGTAACGTCTCCACTGGCAACAGATTGAGGGATAGAGAGCTCTCCAAGTCGCCGAACACCATCATTGCTAGGCAGGACTATATTGCTCTTTGGAAGTCTGAGTTCATTATTCTTATGCTGACCTGGCATGTATCTATTCTAACATAAAAAGTGTAATACTGCAATAAAAAGGGAAGGCGACTATACCCTCATAGCAAGTAGAGCCTAATAACCCACTTTGTACTTTTCAGCTAGTCTATATTTGAACCCCAGGAGAGAGAGTGCTAGCTAGGCTCTACAAACGAGAAGCTAGTCTCAATTGGTGAACCCATACCATCAGGCATCGCCGGCCCAAAAACCCGCATCACATCATGCAGTTGCATGGTTGTGCAACCATCGTTGTCCCTCGCCAATTTATAATCATCTGCATGTGTAGGAAAGGCAGCCACGACATCTGCGTGTGCTTGAGTCCATGCTCTTTCACCATTTTCAGTTACTTTAATGCGAACCATATCGTTGAGATTCCTGGTTAGATCATCAGGAGTCTGGGCATGTTCGTGGGTTGGGAAGCCAGAGTGACCGTGGTTCATTTTATTGAATATAGCATATTTAGATATAAAAGTCAATTTGGTGGGGGTGGATGGAATCGAACCATCTACCAAGCGGTTATGAGCCGCCTGCTCTAACCGATGAGCTACACCCCCTCGTCAGAACGTACACCACTGCCTCGTTTTGCCTATTCGGCAAAAGCTTCGGCCTATGGTTACGTTCTTCCTCTCAATTTTCCAAACTCGTTTGGAAAATTGGTCAGCTGCAACATGTCGCAACAGATAGGAGTATACCAGATTTGCGGGAAAGCTATATAATGGAGGCAGGCTACTATGCAAATAAAAAACGATTATACCCAAAAAGCACTAGTTTACGTGCAGCGGCTCAGCGACGTGCGGTTTGTTGGCCAGGTGCTGTTCGTGTTTTTGGTGCTGCTGATCAGCTGGAGCGGTATCAAAACCATCCAGACGAACTACGGGTTG
>JBBPZG010000083.1:0-4064 GCA_038199095.1 Saccharimonadales bacterium (SeqCode) | reverse complement strand
TGACGCCGCGCAAAAAGATCAAGACCGTGTTGGCAGAGGATACCATCGGCCCAATCCTGATCAATGAGCTGCACGAGACCGGCCAGGACTATGCGCTGGTACGTGAAAGCCCTAAGGGTGCATTTGTAGGCACCTTTCACTTCAGCCAACTGGACCTGTCGCGCACCGGACACATCCGCGACGTCATGGACGATACCGTCTACTACCTGCACGAAAAGGATGTACTGAGCGAAGCCTTACATGCCTTTTTCGTCACTAACTGCTCACTCTTTGTAGTGATAAACAGCTTCGAAGAGTACGTGGGCATCATCACCGTCGAAAGCATGCTACGCCAACTACTTGGCCACATACCAGGCGATGATTTTGACCAGTACTCGGACCTCTCCGCCGTCGCTGGCCGCCACATCAAAGCCAAAGAAACTATCGAATCTGACGATACCCCTGTTAAAACAGATGAAGAAGTGGTAGAATAACTCCGATGAACATTTTTGTGGCCAGCCTCAACATGAATTGCCGGGTCGGTAACCGCTAGGCCGTAGCGGTTATGTAGCGACCCTGCCTCAGGCCATTTCCATAAAACGTAAGAGATGTAATAACAATGAGAACTTTAGTAAAAGAAACCACTGAACAGGTAGATCAGACAGTCACTGTGAAAGGCTGGGTCAATTCACGGCGTGATCACGGCGGCCTGATATTTATCGATGTACGCGATCATACCGGCGTGGCGCAGCTGGTTTTTCATCCGGAAGCTGACGAAGCCTTTAAGCTAGCCGAACAGTTGCGCGACGAGTTCGTCATCAAAGTTACGGGCGAAGTAAAAGAACGTGACGAGGGGCTGAAAAATCCTAACATTGCTACCGGCGAAATTGAAGTTGTTGTTCAGGAGCTTGTAGTGTTGAACCGTTCAGAGGCGCTACCGATTCAAATTCAAGGTGAGGCTATGGCCAACGAAGATTTACGTTTAAGATACCGTTACCTTGATCTGCGCCGGCCGAAAATGCAGGATATGCTCAAACGGCGTGCCGGCTGCTTCCGCGAAATTCGTAGCTTCTTGGAGACGCATGACTTTATCGAAGTCACGACGCCGATTTTAGCGAACTCCAGCCCGGAAGGTGCCCGCGACTTCCTAATTCCATCGCGTATTCATCCTGGCAAGTTTTATGCCCTGCCACAGGCCCCCCAGCAGTTCAAGCAGCTGTTAATGGTCGGCGGCGTGCCGCGCTATTACCAGTTGGCAGCTTGCTTCCGTGACGAAGATCCGCGGGCCGACCGCTTGTATGGTGAGTTTTACCAGCTTGATCTAGAAATGTCTTTCGTGGATGACGGCGAGGAAGTCCGCAGCACGATAGAGCCGCTGATTAAACAGCTCGTAACCGATTTTGCAGGCAAAAAGCTACTAAATGAAGACATTCCACGCATTTCCTATAAAGATGCCATGGAGCGCTTTGGTTCCGACAAGCCTGACCTTCGCTTCGGCATGGAGTTAGTCGAGTTATCCGATGAGCTCGCGAATACCGAATTTGGAGTGTTCGCAAATACTATTAAAGGCGGTGGCTGCGTGAAAGCCATTTGCGTTAAAGGTGCCAGCAGCCTCAGTCGTTCGCAGATTGACCAGTTTACAGAAGTCGCCAAGGTTGAAGGTGCTGGCGGCCTGGCCTATCTAACGTTTGAAGCGGGTGAAATTAAGTCGCCGATTGCGAAGTTCCTTAAGCCCGAAGAGCTCAAAACTATCCAGGAAAAAACCGCTGCAAGTGACGGTGACATTGTATTCTTCGGTGCCGACAAACGCCTGGTAGTGAATAAGGTACTGGGTCGTTTGCGTTCCGAATTCGCCAAGCATTTTAACTTAAAAGATCCAAACGTTATCGCGCTAGCTTGGATTGTTGATTTTCCATTTTATGAATGGGACGATAAAGCTAATAAGTTAGACTTCGGGCACAATCCTTTCTCGATGCCCAAAGGTGGCGTCGAAGCACTTGAGGCCGAGGATAAGCTGAATATCGTCGCCGACCAGTACGACATGGTCATGAATGGCTACGAAATATGTTCCGGAGCTGTCCGTAACCATAACCCAGATGTGATGTACCAGGTCTTCGGCGCGCTCGGTTATGACCGCGAATACGTTTACGCCAAATTTGGCGCTATGATCAACGCTTTTAAATATGGTGCGCCGCCGCACGCCGGCTGCGCATTTGGTATAGACCGTATGTTTATGGAACTTGTCGGCGAGGATAACATCCGTGAAGTCGTAGCCTTCCCCAAAAACGGTTCAGGCGTTGACACAATGATGAATTCTCCCAGCAACGTCGAAGATGTCCAGCTCAAAGAGCTAAACATCAAAGCCACCAACTAAAACGTAATAAATTCGACAGTGTCTTAACAACACCTTTGTTAAGTTAGGTATATGGGTATACCCGTTAAGTCATTGCAGTCAGGATTATCATTGCCGGTTTACGGACTCGGCACGTTCATGATGGGCGGGCAAATGGAGCCGGATACTAGTGAGGATGGTAAGTATATTGATGCTATTAAATCGGCGATTGGCCATGGCATTACACATATTGATACGGCTGAAGTTTATGGTGGCGGTCACACTGAAGAGTTGGTGGGCCAGGGTATCGCTGATACCGACCGCTCAAGCTTATTTATCACGACTAAAGTTGGCTCAGATTCCATGGCTGGCGGCTATAACGCGGTTATGAAAGCTGCGGAAGCAAGTTTGAAGCGGCTTAAAACCGATTACATCGACCTGTATCTGCTGCACATGTTTCCTAAAGCGCCTATAGAAGACGTGATGCGCGCTATGAACGATTTGATGGAGCAGGGAATTGTTAAGAACATCGGCGTGTCAAACTTTACCGCTAACCGTATACAAGTTGCCCAGCAATACACGCAGTTTAAGGTTGCTTGTAACCAGGTTGAATATAATTTGCAGGCCCGCGAGGCCGCTGGGCGCGGTCTTGTGGAGTATTGCCAACAGAACGATATGTTCCTGACGGCGTGGGGACCACTCCACAAAGGCATTTTGGAGCACGGTGACATGCTGCAGGAACTAGCCCGCAAATACGCTAAAACTCCGTACCAAGTCGCCCTAAACTGGGTGATCGCGCAGCCCAACGTCATCACCATTCCTAAAACTACCAGTGCCGGACACTTAGAAGAAAACCTGGGCACGCTTGGCTGGGAACTTGAGCCTGAAGATATGGCAAAGTTGACTAACGACTTTCCAGACCAAGAAAAAGTTTCCGGCCGCGTCCCGCTCGGCTACGAAAGAGACGTGCCAGCCTAGCTCTGCTACAATTCCACAATAACCACGATTATAGTTATTGTGTTGAGCCAACTATTATTTACGAGTGGTGACTTGTTGGCTCGGCATAATATGAAAGCGGGTGGTTTTACTATATCGACATTTTTGTCGCTGTGGTTCGTAGCGTACATTGTGATAAGGACTGCCGCAACTTTCGGGCAACTTTACAGCTTTTCACAACTAGAAGTCGGCCGGTCCCTAGCGCTATTTAGCGCATCGTCATTAGTGCTAGTTAACGTATTGAGTGTGCTGCTACTTGGCGAAGTTTTGTCAGTCCAGGCATATGTTGGTGTTCTATTAGCCGTTACAGCTTTTACCGTAATAAGTGTGGCTGCGTGACTTTGCTACAGTTTTTGTTATGAATAACGATCAAGCCTTAGATATTTTACAGAGACAAATCCACGTATGGCAAACTCAAAAGTCACGATTGGTTATCGGCATTGACGGCTATAGTGGCGCTGGAAAAACCACTTTACTCACATCTCTCGCTAAACGTACGAAATTGGTGGCAGTAAACATGGATGACTTTCAGATAGAGAAAAATGACAGAGAAACTCTACACAAGACCGCTAAGGATAAGCCAGCAGTTTTCTACGAGAAATATCGGACGGATCTACTTATCGAGCTAGTAACGAAGTTTAGGCAAGAAGAAGCTTTTGCTGACTATGAGCTCTACCATCCAGATACAGATATGCTGAGTACTAAAACATTTAATTTACGGACGTCGTTATTGGCGGTAGAGGGTATCTGGTTACTA
>JBBPZG010000082.1:0-5902 GCA_038199095.1 Saccharimonadales bacterium (SeqCode) | reverse complement strand
TATTTGGTGCCCCAGGCGGCCATTTGTTTGAGGACGGGTAGGAGGTCGAGGCCTTTTGAGGTCAGGGTATATTCGGTGCGTGGGGGAACCTCGGCGAAGCTTTGTTTGGTAATGATGCCGTGGGCTTCGAGGTCGTCGAGGCGCTGGGAGAGTGTGCGGGGATTGATACTGCCGACTGAACGCTCGAGCTCACAGAAGCGTTTGGGGCCGTCAAAGAGATCGCGCAGGATCAATGCTGTCCACTTATTGCCAATAATCTGCATGGCGGTAGCAATACAGCCGACTTGCGGTTCTAGGGTTGAGGTAACAGAGGAAGTTTTCATGCTTTACAAAGTATAGTAATAACTTTATACTTATAAGTACCTATTACTATATAAAGTATACCATGGAGGAATAAGATATGAAATTACAAGTAATTATCGGGGCGACACGTTCCGGGCGGGTTAGCCCTAAGGTTGCCCAGTGGGTAGCAAACGAAGCTAAAACTTTGGACGGGATAGAAGTAGAAATCCTTGACCTTGTTGAGTACGACCTGCCGTTTTTTGACGAACCTATATCGCCACAGTACAATCCCAACCGCCAGCCCAATCCGGCTGCCCAGAAATGGCTGAGTAAAATGGCCGAAGCTGACGCCTACGTACTGGTAACACCGGAGTATAACCGCTCTTACTCGGCGGTGCTGAAGAATGCGCTGGATTATATTGATTTCCAGCTTGCCAAGAAGCCCGTGGCGCTTGTGGCCCATGGTACGACAGGCGGGGCGCAAGCAGTTGCACATCTGCGCGGTGCGTTAGCGGGGCTGCTGTCATTTACTACGCCTAGCGCTACCTATCTAGTAGGCCCGGTAGGCGAGCTGATTGACGACGAGGGCAATCTGGACGAACAAACCAAGGCTAACCCCTATGGCCCGCAGACCGCCCTCAAAAATACGCTTTCGGAGCTGAAGTGGTACAGCGACGCCCTCGCCACCGCCCGATCCAATAGTTAGATTTTTCATAGGCACATTTTGAGCATGGCGGCATACTGCTGTTTGGATCCCGCTTTCGCGGGGATAACACTTAAAAGTGTTTGTTTTGGAGATTTATGTGTACAAAAGAGGCCCTAGCAGGCCTCTTTTGCTATGATGGGGAGTAATGGCAGTGATCGAAGAAGTAGTGCGGGTTTGGCAAAATTATCTTACTAACCAGGGAGGCTGGCAAGATTTAATTGTTGGTATTGAGCCAAAGCCAACAGGCTGCGGGCCGGTTTATGAACTAGCCAATCCAATTGATCGTCCGGATGAGAGTTTTGCAATCGTAGACATGCGAGAGTTAGTGATCACAGAGCCGCACTATCACGCACATGGTGAAACAGAAATTTATTTTGGGCTACAGGGAGTGGGCAGCGTAGTAGTCGGCCGGGAACGGCAAGCTATTGCGCCGGGGTCAGTCATTGTAACGCCGCCCAACACAGTGCACTACACACTACCTCGCCGCGAGGTTGTGCTTGCGGCTGTGAATACGCCGCCATTTAAGCTTGAGAACTATATTGTAGTGGTGGGCACTAATAGTGAAGTTGGTTTTGACGCCGAACAATACGAACAATTCAAGCATGAAATAGTAGAGAAACCATGAAAAATACCTCTCTGATAGTTATCGGTGGTTTAAATACAGACTTGGTGGCCACGGGGATTAAACAGTTTCCTGCGCCGGGACAGCACGTTTTCGGTAAAGAATTAATAATTGGTCCGGGTGGTAAATCGCGCAATATTGCTGCCATGGCTGGCAATTTATTACCTAAGAATTGCGTGGCTATGATCGGGCGCACGGCAGAAGACAAGTATGGTCTTTGGAGACCGCCCTTAGAAGCGCTACAAAGTGCTGGCGTAAGTACCGATTATATTCATATTGTGCCATCTGAAGCAACACAAAAATTACCCGGTATAGCCCTTATTCCTGTTAATGAACAAGGGGAAAATCAGATTTTTGTGTTGCCGGGCGTAAATGATGATTTTGATAACCATGATATTGATGCTGCACGACAATTATTCGATATAGTGGCCAATAATAACGGCTTCTTAGCGGTTACCCTAGAGTGCCCTTTCGAAACTGCTAAATACGCCATACAAAAAGCTGGTCAATCCGGAATTAAAGTAGTACTTGATCCGGGCGGAGTAGATCCGGCTGTAGACATCGAATCTTTACTGGGCTTAGGTATCTTCTTATTTAAACCCAACGAGCACGAAGCAAAAATTATTACGGGCATTGAAGTTACGGACTTTGCTAGCGCCCAGCAAGCCGCAGAAAAACTGCAAGAACTCGGGGCAGTGAATGTACTCATCACGCACGGCAAACACGGGGCTTACTTGTTTGGTGAGTCCGGTGCCTCCCAGCTGCCTATCCCTAGTCTAATGCCTGGGCCTGTAAAAGATTCGACAGGTTGCGGTGACCAGACCATGGCGGCACTATGTGCTTATTTGCAGGAGAGTTACTCTCTGGAAGAGGCTGCAAGATTGGCTGTTATGGCAGGAACATTACAGTTTTATAAATCGGGCATCCAGCCTATTACAAAACAAGAAATTGAAGCTCGGTTATAATATATGGCAATGGACGAACTTTGTTACCAGGCAGCGCCAGAAAAGATGGTATTCATTGATTTACCAAATACTGATGGTCTAAAGATTAAGGGCATTCTGCGTGGGTCATTGAACCGGGCTACTGTTGTTATGGTGCACGGTTTGCCAGGCGAAGGTAATGAGCTCCTGCAGTTTTTAGGTGCGCGTTATTTATACGAACGTGGATTTACATCACTCCGCTTGTTTCTATATGCTTTTGAACCGAACACGAGAAACTTAGTGGATTGCACACTGCAAACGCATACTGACGACTTTGACGTTGTGGTGCAATATTTACGCAATAAGCAAGTTCCAAAAGTTTACGCAGAAGGTCATAGCTACGGTGGTGCGACCATATTAAAAGCGCAATCCAAGTTAGATGGGGCGGTTTTGTGGGACCCATCTCATGGACTAGTATTCCGAGATGCGAAAATTATAAAACATTACGAAAATGCTGCAGTGAAGGAGGTAGGCGACCTTAAACTGTACTTAGATGGATATGGATACATTGAGCCCACAACTATTACTAAAGAACAGGACAATATGGGTGATACGTCGAGTTGGGCAGCTCACAAAAACTACCCATTGAAAGTCATCTCAGCTGGGAAGGGCGCCATGGTTGAATTAGGAAAACGATATATAGATGCAGCCGATGAGCCTAAAGAGCAGAGTGTGATCAGTGAAGCCCACCATCAATTTGAAGATTCTGACGAGATAATGCTGGACCTGTTTAAACAGACGGCAGACTGGTTTGAGAGCTAGCTATGAGCGAGATTGATAAAAAGGCGATGCCGACGAAGCTACTGTGGGTAGATTTGGAAATGACGGGTTTGGATCCGCAGAACGACGTTATTTTGGAGGTGGCGGCCGAGATTACTGACTTTGACTTCAAGACGCTGGCTAGTTACGAGACGATCGTGCAGCAGCCGCGCGAAGTAGTCATCGACCGGATGCAGAAGAATATCTGGTGGGCGGACTACCCGCAGAACCGCGACGAGTTTGTCAGCAAAATGGCGAGCGGTAAGCCGAGCCAGCAGGTGGAGCAAGAGTTGGTGACGCTCATTGAGGAGCAGTTTGGCAATGAGCCGGCGGTGCTGGCCGGGAACAGTATCCATAATGACAGGAATTTTATCAAGCACTGGTGGCCGGCACTGGACCTGAAGCTGCACTACCGCATGCTGGACGTCAGTTCGCTCAAAGTATTTATGCAGGGCAAGCACGGGGTAGGGTTTGAGAAGAAGGAAGTCCACCGCGCCTTCGATGATATCCAGGCATCCATAGCCGAACTCCAATACTACCTGGATTGGCTCCAAAAACCGCACTAGAGCGCAAGCGCAACATTTCACAACCGTAGCCGTCCTCTCGATTGAAAAGAGAGATCTCGCCCACCCTTTTCTCAAGACTTTTAGCTGTAGGTGAACGAGATTCCTTGGCAAAAGCTGGTTAGTCTATCACCACCTTCTAGTATTTCGCCTATAGACGTTCCCTCGAGCTTACAAAACGTCCTACTAGGACGTTAACTGGTAGGACACTGAGCCTGCTTACTGGTTTCACTGAACGACGCTTCGCTCGCGTCTACAAAACATCCTGCTAGGATGTTTTGGGTGATGGCGAGGGATTTTACTGATACGTTACACTTTGTATACTGAAAGCTATGGAACATAAAACCGTTGAAGAATATATTTTGAGTATGCCTAAGGCGTGGCTGGATTATCCGTTTGGCGAGGACGTGGCGGTTTATAAAGTCGGGCCAAAAGATGCTGGCAAGATGTTCGCCCTGATCTCTGAGGGGAAGACGCCGGTACAGCTAAGCCTGAAGTGCGATCCGGAACTGGCGAAAATACTGCGCGAAAAATATGACGAGGTGATGCCTGGATACCATCTGAATAAAAAGCATTGGAATACGCTGGTGCTGGCTGGCCAACTGGAATGGGAAGAGGTGCAGGGTTTTATCCGCCACAGCTACCAGTTAGTGACCGGTACATCCGGGCCGCTATAAATCGGAGAACAAGTTTATGGGGTACTGGCGGGTGTGTTTAGCTGTGTAAGTAGTAACTGGGCAGCATCGTAATCTTTGCTGAGCAGCTGCTGTCCCTTCTGGCCTTTAGTAGCATTGTAGGCCTGCTTTAGATCTAGCAGGTACGTGTTTAATTTGGCCTGCATAATATCGTGGAAGGTCTGGTCGTAGGTACTGGCCGCGGCGGCCGCGGTGAGCTGGGTATCGGTTGCCTGGCTCACCTTTAAGTTGAGAGTTTTTGGGCTAACTTTCTTGTGGTTTAACTTCATATATTTCAAAAGCTCTGCTTGCTGGCTCGTTAATCCAAGCTGGCTAGTAACTGCAAAGTTAGTATTGGTGGTAGAGAATGCAACCTGGTTTTGTTTCTGGGTTAAGGCGTTAGCTGACAAATGGATTACTGCCTGCTGGTCCTGGGCAACGCTAGCGAGGAGGGGTGTATTAGAATTACCATTTAGCAGGTTTTTAACCACGGAAAAGACGGTTAAAAGCAGTATCAAGCCGATAGCTATTACGATGACCCTGCCAAGAAGAGAGCCGCCACCAGGTAAGCGCGAACGATGGGGCGGCGCCCCCGGGTTAACGATGAACTCGTAGTCGGTGTGGGGCACGGGCGGCTGGTTTTGCGGCGGCATATTTTGGGGTACGCCCGGGGGAACCGGTGCGCCATACTGCCGGCCAGGATACTGGCCCTGCGGCGGTTGGAGCTGCGGCCCCGGGCTTTGCGGGTATACGGGTTGCGACTGCCCAGGGTATTGCGTAGCTTGTGGCTGGCCTGCTGTTCCAGCTGTTTGTGGCGCTACTGCGACTACCCGTTCAGAATCGGGCGCGAACAGATTATTATGAAAGACCACGGTGTGTTGCTCGCCTGGTACATTAGAGTGGTCGAGCCGGAGCCTGTCCGGAATTGGCGCGTGCGGCGTAATTGCGCGTGGTTGACTGCCTGCCGGATGTTGTAAGCCCGGTGTGACGATGTTTTGCTGCACAAAGGCGCCGACGTAGTCTTTCATGTGTCCGGGAGCGGTTTTCTGCATATGCTGCACGATTTGCCGCTCTACATGATCTGGAACGTAACCTGCATTGCCAGTAGCGTATTTTTTCAGATGGCTAGGCAATGACTGTTGCATGTGTTGCGTCATAGCCTTATTCATGCCAGCCGGGATATAGGCTTGGCGCTCACGGGAGGCAGGTGAGGGGCGGTATTGGTGCGGCGCGAAAGGAGACATACCTCTTATTAAACCATAAGCTCCTTATAGAGCCGAAGGTTGCGGCAAAGTTTTAGCCCGCTTATGCTT
>JBBPZG010000081.1:0-5287 GCA_038199095.1 Saccharimonadales bacterium (SeqCode) | reverse complement strand
TTGGTGGGGGTGGATGGAATCGAACCATCTACCAAGCGGTTATGAGCCGCCTGCTCTAACCGATGAGCTACACCCCCAAAATATGCCTGCGGCATATTTTGTAGACGCGAGCGAAGCGTCCTGCAGTGAAACTAAGTAACTATAGACGTTCGCAAGCGTCATTAGCTGCATAGCTAACAGATAGGAGTATACCAGATTTGCGGAAAGCTATATAATGGGGGCAGGCTACTATGCAAATAAAAAACGATTATACCCAAAAAGCACTAGTTTACGTGCAGCGGCTCAGCGACGTGCGGTTTGCTGGCCAGGTGCTGTTCGTGTTTTTGGTGCTGCTGATCAGCTGGAGCGGTATCAAAACCATCCAGACGAACTACGGGTTGCAAAAGCAGATTTCGGCTTTGCGACAACAGAACGAGGTCCAGAAACTACAGAACAACAACCTGGCGCTCCAGAACCAGTACTACAACAGTAACCAGTATCTTGAATTATCGGCCCGGCAGAACTTCGGCCTGGCTAATACCGGCGAAAAGGAGATCATTGTGCCTGAGAGCGTGGCGCTCGCCTATACTGCCAACCTGCCCGAGCCCGGCAAGCCGGACGCTGCCAAAAGTAAGCAGCCGGCTTACCAGCGTAACTTCCAGGCGTGGGTCAACTTCTTCCTGCACCGCCAAAGCACCGCTAATTGACGTTTGCTAACCCCTAATATATAATTAAACTAAAGTAAGCATAAAGATAAACAAGGTATGAGTAAAGTGGCAAAAGTTAAGGTACGCAAAGGACGCTTTGCTTATATATTGGCAATTGTTTTCGTGACAACATTCACTTATTGGACGGCGGTTAGCCATAGCGGCAGCCCGCAACCGGTTCACGCCAACCCCATAACCGTTCCGGTCTACAGCCCGCAACCGGAGCGTACCGCCGAGTGGGACGGCCCGCGTAAAGGGCAAGGCGCACAGGCTACCGATTATAGCGCTGACCAGATTCAGAAGTTGGCCCAAAACGCCAGCTACGAAGTTCTTAATACGTCCGGCACGGTGCAAAGCCGCTTTGCCGATGCCAGTAAAATCGTGGCCGCCGGCAAGCAGTATAATAACAATATCGGTGTATTCGAGTATTTTAACGCTTCTTTCATGTACACGGTCAACCTCAACACTAACTGGCAGCCTTATGTCAGTAGTTTTAATACCGGTTGGTACTTGCACGATAGCACCGGTCAAGCCATAACATACAAGTACGGTAAATCTAATGTGCTGGGTTACTTGCTTGATCTGAGCAACCCGGCCTACCGTAGCTGGGCTGTCAATACTATAGTCAGCTGGATGAAAGCCGCACCTTTCAAGGGAATTGCCCTCGATTCGGCCGACCAGTGGATGGGCAAGTCCTACTGGAGAGGTTTTGGTGCTGGCACGCAAGACATGAACGACCTGCTCTGCGGTACCGGCGCGCCGGTTGATGCTAATGGCAATTGCTCAAGAGTGGCGGCTTGGGATAATGGCTTGGCGACTTTTGAAGCCCAGGTTTCGGCTGCCTTGCACCCCTTGGGTGATGAGGTTATCTTTAACGGTATCGCTCCGTCACCGCTACGCGTGCCAGTGCGTAACTTGAACATGGCTCAAAATGCCGATACCGCCGCCAATGAGAGCTTCTGCTATGACGTGACCCCATCATTGCCGGATAAATTGAATTTTGAGCCTTTTAGCGACGATATAAATATCGAGAAGAGCCTGGCGGCACAAGGCAAGAGGGTGCTTGAAATTACCAACCACTTAAACTCAGCCGTCAAGCAACCATATGCAAATTATTGCTTTGGCGGTTTTATGATGGGCTGGCAGCCCGGCAGTACCTACTATACTTATCACGCGAATTATTCTGATCTCCTGCCCGGTGCTTACCCCGAAGATCCCGACCAAAACCTCAATTTGGGATTGCCAGTATCAAGTGGGTATAGCACCAGCGGTAATGTGATGTACCGTAATTTTCAAAACGGGATAGTGGCTGTCAATACTGCCGACACACCCGCCAACTTCACGCTGCCAACCGCCGTGACAGAGTTCAATAATGGTTTGCAAGCTAATTCATATATCGCTGGCAGCTCTGTCCAGCTGGCCGCCCGCAGCGCCAGGTTTTTCCTAAATGACGCCTATCTCTACCCTAGAGCAAGTGCCTCGGGAGGCAATAGCAGCTCTAGCCCGTCTCCTACGGCAGGCGGAACCGTGGCCACTTCGCCTAAGTCGACTGACCCTGGAACTTCCAACAGTGCTAATAACTCGAGCTCGAGCATGGGCAACGACACTCGGGTCAGCCAGCCGCTTAGTGGTGACTTATCTGGCAAGTTACAGCTTAGTACCTCGAATCTGAACGGGCAGTTGGTCAAAGTCGAATACTATGTGGACGGTAAGCTGGTAAGAAAGGTAACTAAATTCCCGGACAATACCCAGTTGGATACCAAGACTTTCACTAACGGCAATCACAAACTGCTCATCAAGTACTATTACAGCAATGGTAAAATCAAATCCGCTACTAAGACCATTACTGTCTACAATCAGCTGAGCGTCACTGCGCAAGCGGCCCAGATTGTCAAACCGGCCATTGTGCCGAGCGCAACTATTGTTTTGCTGCTGATTGTGGTTGTTTTTGCGGCACGCCATGCTTTTGCCGTCACGCCACGTTGGCTTTACCACCGCGTCGCATACTCTAAAGCTGTTATAGTTCAAGGCCAGTTTGATGATTCGCCGCACCCACCGCACAAAAATGCCTATGAGCCCGGCGCTGTCATTAGGCCTGATCACCACCATTAGCCTGACCACCAAGGGCCCGATTGACAACCCTACCTCTGTTTGTTACAATCCAATGAGCTAAAAACCTCATGCAGTTTTGTATTAAGAGGTACATGCAGCTCGCCAAATTTGTAAACCAACGGTTTGCAAATTTGAGAGGAGAGGCGTAACGTTAGATCGAAGCTTTTGCCGTCAGGCAAAACGAGATAAACGTGTACGCTTCGACGACGCGGGGTGGAGCAGCGGCAGCTCGCGTGGCTCATAACCACGAGGTCGCAGGTTCGAGTCCTGCCCCCGCAACCAAGTGATACACCGAAATACCGAGACCAGGTTCCATGACCGTCCACTTTAGTAACTCCTGCGCCAAGGGTAACTTTCAGTATTGTATTTGAGCTTTTTAATACTTTTTGTCGAAAGTGTCATGGTCTAAGATATCTATCAAAAAAACTCTGTCACCTTTAAGACCATAAACTATGCGGTAATAACGATTACCTCCTTTTACCGATAGTCCTGCACTATCTTCCGGGGCGAATCTCCATAATTTAATAGGAACTCCATCAATAACCATTTTCCCGCCTCGAGTCTTTATTCCTACTGAAGCTGGACTGATTGGCTGCTCCTGGATACGTTCAACCATCTTTTTGATATCTTTTACCAGAGAGTTGTCGTGCCGTGGTAGAGAAAAAGATTCAATGACTTCATCAAGAGATGCTTCAACGGATTCTACGAGAACGTTAGAACCCTCGGTAACACTTTTTGATAAAAACAGGCGACGAGGCGATTGCTCAGCACCTTCATTATCGGCCACCTCGATAATATCTTCGACCGCAGGTATTGAGCGTTTATGGTTATGTTTTGAATTTTTCCTGCGTCTTTGGCGAGACTCAAGACTGCCTCCTCCAATCGTCACCCCAAGCGTCCGTTTAAATTCATCTACTTCTGTGGTCGTTCGATGATTACGGATATCTTTTTTTCTAAAGGGACCGGCAATAGTAGTAAGGGCCTGGTCCAATTCCCTAACTTTATTCTTTACGAAGCCGCTAAATAACACTTGAATTTCTTCAAACTGACTCCATTGATCGTATGTTCGATGTAAAACTTCACTCACACTAGGCGGTGTATCTCCTGTACTAAAAGCGGCAACGGCAAATTCTGCCATACGGTTTACCTGCATCAGCCGCTTATCATGTTTAACTCCCTCAACTTGTTCGGCGAAATCGTCTATAAAGGCCTTTGGCTCCTCCTGCAAATCAGCACAGAACTTTCTAAGAATATTGCGAGACGGATCGGGATCATACCAGCCTTGGGCAACTATACGCCTAAGCTCCAGAAAGTGAGGATCAGCGTCGGCAGCGCCATCCTCATAAAGCTGCGCCATTTGAATTAAGCCGTGAGGGTTTGTCCTATAGGTAAATGTCATGTCGCGCAAAACACCATTTGCGGTTACATCTGCATCCTGCATGTCATAGATTAAGCCGGTAACGCGTTTAGCTAGAGGGAAACGGCTGAGAACTTTGCCTTTTAAAAGGTAATTTACGTTGGGGTCATCGTTATTTAAGAAATTCCCTTTGATTTTTAATGCTTCTGCTGGCCCGAACTTTCCTTCAGATAGTGACCGGGCTGTCAGCAAAGTG
The DNA here is from genome assembly GCA_038199095.1 of Saccharimonadales bacterium (SeqCode). Lineage (GTDB taxonomy): Bacteria > Patescibacteriota > Saccharimonadia > Saccharimonadales > UBA4665 > JBBPZG01. The sequence continues at coordinate 876 of JBBPZG010000081.1, read as the reverse complement.
CATACGGCAAGATCGGCACTGATACGTTCAGCGTCACGGTCTAATTGATCTCCATCTCTCTCGTAATTGCTAAGATCATAAATTGTTTGCAATCTCTCCCGAACCGCAGCCACATTACCTGGCTCCATAAGTTCGCTGGCTCTACCAGCTATTTTTGCCCACTTCGATGCTGATGAAGTTAGCAATTCTGCGTGCTCATTGACGAAAACAGTTGGATTTATTTCAAATTGTATCTCTGCTAACGAAAGTGCAGAGTCGTGCTTTACAGGGGGGCCTAGCTCGCCATTAATAGTTTCTGCTGATTGCGGGGGGCATACCATAGGATGTGCTTCAGCACGCTCACGTCTAAATAAAGGGGACATATTAAAAATACTATAGCATATACTTCACTATATACAAAACATAAGTAATAGCTGTAAGAACGGCCATTAGCGGAATATTACCTTTCCATTCTTAATAAGTAATTCGCTCTCAATACCTTTCACTAATTCTGCTTTTTCGGCAAAGCTACCCTTAGATATTGCATACTCAACGAGTGGTTTTTCTAGCTTCAAGTCCAAGTAATACCTGACACCACCTCTAGCAGCTGCTTCCATCTGTAAATCTCATGGCTGATGAGGTTCCAATTCGAATGCACGTACTCAACCATTACCGATTACTAGATAGAGATTCGCAGAATAGCGAATCTCTTATTATTATCTGACAGTTTTGACGGGTTCCAGTATGATTTGGGGTTTGACTTAAAGCATTTTAAGCATAAAGAATAATAGGATATAGATACCGTTTATGGTAAACTAAATGCGAATATAGACGTTTAGACTAATTAACGGCGGAAACAAAAAAATGAAAACGCATTTAAAAATAGGAATTATATCT
>JBBPZG010000080.1:0-3311 GCA_038199095.1 Saccharimonadales bacterium (SeqCode) | reverse complement strand
TATAAAATCATGAAACAACTCGTCGGTAGCACACCGGGTTCAAAAGACCAATTTGGCTTTACGCCAGCCGTCCGTTTCGAAACCTATAAAAAAATAAAGCGGTGGTCAGTGGTCATTATATTGCACCCGCACTGCAGCGTTGCTGCTGCCAAAGCGATTGCTTCGTCCTCCCTGTCTAACACGTTAAGCTACGCCGGATATGACTGCCAGGGTATGGGAGTCATGGAGCTACTGGCTGCCGAACACCAAGGCTTAGAGATTGTTATTCCAAACCAATGGACAATACTCCTCAAAGATACGGCACCAGAGGCTCAATATTACTGCGCCACGCTGCGATCTGACTCCCTCATTTTTGATGCTCTGAAGAGCCAGGATTTACCCGCAAACAGTTACATAACCCCAACCGTATGCATAAGCTAGGCGAGCTCATACACAACGACCGTCTGCAAGGTATACTATTTAATCGTCCGGATTTTATTGACTTGAGCAGTCGCGCTAGGCACAAAAAGTTTTTGGCGACTGTAGCCAGTCCAAAGCGCTTAATCCCTGCCAAGCCGAGCCTACGTACGTTACCGCAACGCCAGCTTACCAAGCAGGTGATTAGTGTCTTGCGCCGGAAGGGAAGCCGGCGGCAAAACCCGTCATCCCAGTTGCTGCACCGCCTAAAAGACCGCGAATAATAGTACTTTCTATACAGTCTAAATCTAGATGCAATCCTTAGATCCTGTCCATAGAAGAAAAACATATACTTTTATACAATTCAGCCAGTCAATGGGGCATGGCCAAGTGGTAAGACACCAGTTTTTGGTACTGGCATTCGGGGGTTCGAATCCCTCCGCCCCAGCCAAAACTCTTATGCTTTTAGAGACTTTAAGTGTAATTTCTGGTCACTATTGCTTTATATTTGCTTTTAATGTATAATCTAATTATATGAGTAACGAAACTAGTGGATATCCGGGCCCAACACGTATAGGCGTGGAGCAATGCGATTTAATTGAGAGCAGATATGGCTTGTCTCCCGGCGAGCGAATTGTAGTTGACGTTAAAAACTATGCACGCCTGTGGCGTGAAGAAGTCTTCGGAGAAAACGCATTATTTGAAGCTGGTGCACGGATACCCTATCGGGAGGTAAGCATAGAAGGCAGTCCATTTTATGTAAAACATTTAGGCAAGGTATCACTGGCAAAAGAATGTAACGTTGCCCTGCTGTCTACCGTTGAAGCTGAGGATTATACGAAAGGTATTGGATTCTATAATCAAGTGGGTGCGATACGCATAAATTTTCGTGACGGCCAGAGGCAACATCTCTTACTTGATAGAGGACAAATGGTAAATTTAGGCAGGGGATACCAAGGCGCCGATCTTGGACCAAGCGTATCAAGAGACCATGGTGCAGTTGGACTGTCTGATGACGGCGAGCTTATGGTCGAAGATCATAATTCAAGTTATGGCACGACGGTCGAACTAGCTTGGCCAGGGTTGAGTTTGAGCGCAGGGCGTCAACACGCCTTAGACGAATATAATCACAAACGAGGGCATATTTTATATCGAGAACTTGAGGATCAAGCAACACTCGAACGCGCTTTAAAGCAAATAAAGCAATAAAAATATAGGTTAATTGAGAGGTATGGCCGCATTAATACTTTAAGTTACGTACAGCCCCAAAGTTGCGAAGCTCGTCCACTAGCCCCAGCCAAAGTAGAATACATTAGTATACAAAGTATAGTTTGAATGGTATACTGGACTTCAGTTTTATGCCCGAATCTATTATATTAGCCACGAATGTCATTAAACGCTTCGACGAAGTGACGGCCGTTGACGGTATTTCTTTTGACGTTAAAAAAGGTGAGATTTTTGCCTTTTTAGGCCCAAACGGTGCCGGGAAGAGTACTACCATTAAAATGCTTACTACGATGCTGCAACCAACTAGTGGGTCATTAAGCCTGGCCGGACATGATGTGACGAAAGAACGTGATGCGGCCCGTAAGGCCTTTGGCATTGTCTTTCAAGACCCTAGTTTAGACGAAGAACTGACAGCTTATGAAAATCTGGACCTGCATGCAGCTCTGTATGGCATTCCCAAGGATGAACGGCAGAGCCGTATCCAGGCCTTGCTCGAGCTAGTCGAACTGTGGCAGCGCAAAGACTCATATGTCAAAACTTTCTCAGGCGGTATGCGCCGTCGCTTAGAAATTGCCCGTGGTCTGTTGCACGAACCTAAAATTTTGTTCTTGGATGAGCCAACACTGGGGCTCGACACCCAAACCCGGAATCTAATGTGGGACTACGTACGCAAGCTCAGCCACGAAAAAGGTATGACTATTTTTTTCACCACCCATTATCTTGATGAGGCAGAAGAAGTTGCCGAGCGCATCGCCATTATCGACCATGGCAAAATCGTGGCACGTGGCACAACTGCAGAATTAACTAAACAAACTAAAACTAAAACCTTGGAAGAAGCATACTTACAGTTGACTGGTAGAACTATCCGTGAAGATGTCAGTAAAGGCAATGATGGGCTAAATATGCGTACTGCCATGCGGAATAGGAACCTGCGGTAATACTATGGAAGTTGTTTTTACCTTATGGAAGCGGCAAGTACGGCGTTATACCCGTAGCCGCTCACGGCTGCTCGGCACACTCGGTCAGCCAATCTTATTACTACTAGCACTAGGCTACGGCATCGGCGCTATTTACCGCCGGGCGGGTGAAGGCAACTACTTACAATTTTTGGTGCCAGGGATCATTACGCAAACTATCCTATTATCCGCTGTTTTTTGGGGCATAATCATCTTGCAGGACAAGCGTTTTGGCTTCCTGGCAGAAATGTTGGTAGCGCCGGTATCACGGCTACGAATACTTTTTGGCAATGCTCTTGGTGGTGCCACTATTTCGATGTCCCAAGGCGTGATCATCTTTGTCATCTCCTTAATCTTTGGCTTCCGGCCTTACAGCTGGCTGCTCGTCATCCCGGCCTTTTTAGTTATGTTGCTTATGACGTTAGCACTAACGTGTTTCGGTGCCGGTATGGCGTCGGCTGTCGATGACTTCCAGGGCTTCCAAGGCATTAACAATCTGGTGGTGCTGCCGCTCTTCTTTCTATCGAGCGCCCTTTACCCTCTAAACAATATTCCCCTAGCTCTTAAAATAATTAGTACTCTTAACCCTGTTAGTTACATGGTCGATGCGTTACGCTTTTTGCTTGCCAACCAGACGCACTTCGGACTCGCTAAAGATCTAATCGTCATAACGGTAACTTTTATACTATGCCTGTTGTTTGCGGTCAACCGTTTTAATCGCATTCAAATGTA
>JBBPZG010000079.1:0-7940 GCA_038199095.1 Saccharimonadales bacterium (SeqCode) | reverse complement strand
TAAAAGGCAATACGCTCTATTCCACCGAAGCAGGACACGTAGAAGGTGTTGTCGCTTTAAATACCTATGACCAAAGTGAACCATGTGGCGTCTTCGGCGCTAGATATACCTGTCTAGAGCGGCTGGGTGCCAATAAAGTGGGCATTGAGTCGCAGTGGTTTGCTGCCACTGGGGAATACATGAGAGCGCGCGATATCGAAGATCGGTATAAGGCAGGCGACAGGCTGGCAGGTGCGTTAAATGATCACTCGGCATTGGTAGTAGCAAATATGATCCAGGGCACCGCCAACGCTCTTAAGATTCAGCTCGGTGACGCTACGTCAGCGATAGTTGGCCATGGGGGGGCATTTAAGTTTCCTAACTATGGCAAACGAGTTCAGCAGATATTAGCTAAGTCGATAGGTACCAACCCTCATCTGCTTATGACCAAAGACTTCACAGAAGGATCATCCAACGCCTGTTTGGACGGTGCGGCAATCGCTGCTTTGACTAATTCTCAGTAAATTACTGAGCGATATTACTGAGGTCAAGTATGGTGTTAACAAGCTCGGCGTGGCTCCAGACGAGCGGTGTTACGCCAAGCGGTGCTCCCGTTTCAGGATCGAACTGTTCGCTAAGGACACCGCTAGGTAATTCGTGAGAGAGCGCCCAATCCAGTAGCGTAGTTGCTTGGTCGGTTAGACCGGCAGTAGCGTAATACTGGGCCAGCCAGAGCGTACTGACTATCCAGGGGTTGCCCTTGTAGTTGCGCTTGGTTAAGAAGTAATTATCATGTTCATAACGCAACACGCCGCCACTTGGCGAGCTGTTTAGCAAACGTTCTTCGATGTGGCGGACAGTGCCTAGTAAGCGCTCATCTTGTAGTGGCAAACCAGCATACATATACGGTCCGTATAAATTAGAAATATCTAGAGTATCATCATGCTGCAATTCGCCGTTTTCCTGCAGCAGAAAGCCTTTGCGGAAATAGCCATCAGGATGGTAAAGCTTATCGAGGTTTTGCCGGATGCCATCGGCAGCCTTGCTCCACCTGGCGGCATCCTCGGGCCGGTCAAAGGCCTGAGCTAGTTTAGCGGCGGTTTGCAGTCCGGCTATGACGCTGCAAACAGTATAGGTGCTCGTAAGGAATTTTTCTTCCCAGAGGTCATAGCTGGCGTGCGGCAAACCGGTTTCGCTATCAATAAAGTTCGCCATAAAGTTGGCGCAGCGCGTCACGAAGCTGCGAAACAGAGTTTCTACGAAAGCACTGTCCTGGCTGGCTTCAAAGTATTCACCTATCATAAAGATTACGCTGGCAGTTTCATCTTCCTGGATAGCTAGCTCACGCCGCCGTCCATGAACTAGAGGGTGCCACGTGCTGCCAATTGCTCTGTCTGGCTGGTATTTATGCATCAGGTAGCCATCGGGGTGCATGGTGTCGCGGGCAAACTCAAAGAACTGCTTGGCTTCGTCAAAGTGCCCTAGCCTAATGAGCGGCCAGAGGGCATACGCAGCGTCGCGGGGCCAACAGTAGCAGTAATAATCACGGCCATAGTTAAAGATGCTCGAGTCACCACTAGCCAGCACCGAGCCCCGGGCATCACAGTGCGCCTTAACTATAAGCAGACTGTGCTGCAAGCTTCTTTTATGAAAATCCGTTGTAGTAACTCCAGTTCCGCCCAACCACTCCTGCCAATCCTGGCGGACATGACGCAAACGGTCCTCCACCGAATGCTTTTTAAATTCCGCATGAATACTCGCTGCGTCATTCTGGCTACTAGCAGCAATGATCCAATAATCTAAAGTAGCCCGTTGGCCGCCCGCCAACTTACGGCGAAAACGTATAACGCTGTCGACACCCCCATGCTCCACAGCATTCTCTGATAACTCTCCGTCTACGGCATCCAAAAAGGTGCCTGCTTTGCCTTCGATACCGTAATTGCCGACAGCGTACTGGTCAAAATCCTCGCCGTCCTGGAATTTACCCGCAATCGCCAGGCAGTAGCGGCCTTTGTAATCGAGGACGTAGTGATCTTCAGGAACATAAATCGCAGTATCGGCCCGTCCGGCCCGGGATATTTGGAATACCTGGTGCATAAAAAGCCGCACTTCGTGCTCGCCTTCGGCTTCATTCGTAATGCTAATGTGCCGAATGAGGGCGTTGTATTCATTATCTATAAAGTCCTGCAAGTGCAGGCTGATGCCCAGCTCATCGGAGTGTAACTTAATAGAGCTAATGAGCGCGTCAATTTCAAAATCCACCGAAACTTCCCAGCTACCGTCATCTGTCCACTTAAACTGCCCATCAACCCAGACGCCAATTTTGTGTTGGCTGCTGCGGGCATTTGTTAGGTTTTCTAACCCTACGTACGGGTAATAAAAGTCGTGGACCAGGCCGTTTTCGTCGAGGCCGACAAACAGTTGGCCGTTACTTAATACAACTGGTCGCCCCACCTTAAGCACCTCCGGTTCTATAGTAAACAGTAAACAATAAACAATAAGCGGCATGCAAGCCCGGGTACGTAAAAGGGAGCCAGGACGTTCGCAAGCGAAGGCTGTTCATTGCTCTTTGCTTATTGTTTATTGCCGTCATACGGCAACGCCTTTTTCGGCCAGGCGGAACTGTAAGTCGCGGTAACTATTCATAAAGTTAATATAGGCCTCATATGGTGTGTCGTAAGGGCTGAAATAGGCGTGGATGTCACCATCGTTGAACCATTTGGTACACATATAGTAAAAGTGATCGGATGTCTGCAAACACCGCCAGTCTTCGATCAACGCCAAATCGTGAGTACCGATGATTCTATCTTGCATGCCATAGAGTGACTTGATAGAGCTGCTCTGCATGGCATTTCCAAGCCAAGCGGATAGGTCTCGTTCGGTGTCAGCCCAGGTAACGGTTTGAGGTATATCTATTTGGTCAACAGGTTCGAAGGCATCAATTACTTCGCTAACAGTCATAAATGTATGGTCTTCAGTCTTAAGCCACTCCTGGGGTAAATGTTCTAAAAAGTCAAAAATCCCGGACTCATGCCATTGGTGCTCGCCAAAAGTTTCATAATCCATAAACAGATTAAAGTTTGTAGCGTTTGGCTCTTCACTCAACCACTGCGAAAACTTGTCAGCCGTCAAAGGCCATCCAGCCCAGTCACGATCGCCAAAACGGAAGGCAATGTCATCACTCAACTTATAATTTTTCATCAGTAGACGGATCTGGTTAGTATAAGTGGGGCGGTAAACGTAGTTTGGGCTGCGCCAGCCAAGTACAGGATCCCAACCTTCAGCTAGAATGCCTTTATAGCCAGCTTGGTCTGCCCAGCGGGCTAAATCATTATTATAAGCGAGCTCAGTATTGCGGAATACCCGAGGCGTCTGGCCAAATACGTCCTGCACTTTACGCTTGTGCATGTCCACTTGCATCTCGAATTCAGCGCGGGAGTAGAAGAAGGCCAGGCTATGGTGATAAGTTTCGGCGACAATCTCTACTTGGCCAGTAGCGCAAAGAGCTTGAAAAGACTTCAATGATTCCGGAGACCAGCGTTCTAGTTGTTCGATTACCGTGCCGGTTATAGATAGGCTAAGTTTGAAGTCAGGATTAGCCTGTAACAGCTTGAGCAGCCGGGCGTTAGTTGGCAAATACGACTTTTCGGCAACTTTTTTAAGGATACGTTCGTTGCTGGTCTTAGCCTCGTAGTTTGTATCAAAATAATTATGGTTCACGCCGCTGTCAAATACGGTGTAGTGCCGGATCCGGTACGGCTGGTGGACGTGCAGATAGAGCACAATGGCTTTTTTCACGTTGAGGCTCCCGAGTAGTATGGAGTACGTAGTATGTAGTCCGCACACACGTCGTTTCTACGTACTACGTGATACGTACTACGCTTGTGTCTGTATCTCATACGAGCGCTCCAGCAACGTGAGCCCGGTACAGCGTTTCGACCTTGTCGCTGGCATTTTCCCACGATAGTTTGCCGTACTCAAAATACGCATTTTTCCAAAGTTCATCACGCAGGCTATCGCTGAGGACTACTGCTGATATCTGGTTAGCCATTTCTTGGATGTCCCAAAAGTTTACTTTTAGGCAATTCTGCAGCACTTCGCTTACTCCAGATTGATTACTTACGAGAGCGGGGGTACCATAGCCTATGGCTTCCAAAGGAGTTAGGCCAAAAGGTTCCGAGACGGAGGGCATAACAAACAAGTCGCCAATAGCATAGGCGTCGCGCAGACGCTTGCCACGCTGGAAATCGGTAAAGAGAACGTTGGCACCAATACCTAGTTCTGCGGCTAGTTCAACTAGTTCGTAGTATTGTTCGCCGCTGCCAACAATTAGAAATAGCGTTTTCGGGGCTTTGTCGATAACTTCCTTGGCCGCGCGAAGTAAGTTAGGCAGGCCTTTTTGGATGGTTAGGCGCCCGACATTCACGACTACCCGGTAACCAAGGTCTTTCATTGCCTTGAGGTAGGCATAGGTGTTCTCGATATCAAGTGGTGCAACATCGCTGGTTTCGATGCTATTGTGTACAACTTCTATCTTGTCGGCTGGAATGTCGTAATCACGGATAATACTATGTTTGGTATGCTGGCTGACGGCTATAATCCGATCGGCTAATTGCAGTGAAACTTCTTCAATCTCGCGCACCAGCGGATTGCCAAGTTGGCTGCCCGCCCGGTCAGACTCAACCGAGTGCACATGCAGCACTATAGGGCAGTTGCGTAGCTCCCTTACCCGTAGGGCAGCCCGGAAGGTAAGCCAGTCATGTGCGTGGACTATATCAAACTCTTTTTCTTCTACGAGTTTGGCGACGGAATGTTCATACAGTTGTTGTTGCTCATAAATTCCTAACCACTGCTCTGTACCGTCGGATAAAATATATTTATAGCTATCGTAAGCGATACCGGAACGGATAACACTGGCTGCACCCTGGGGCTGGGCAGGCGTGACGTCCATAAAGCTGATGTTATGCTCGGCACTATAAGGCAAAACAAACTCGATATCGATGTCTTTTTTGGAGAGGGCTTTGCAGAGCTGGTAACACGCTGTTCCCAGCCCGCCGCTGTTGTGGGGAGGCAGCTCCCACCCTAGCATAAGTACTTTCATCACCCTCGTTTTTAATTCACACTATTTGGTTTTTATGCTGTTAGATGGACTATGCCATTTAACACAAGCGTAATACCCTTAAAGTTTATCACAGATAGGCCCCGAGTCAACATGCTTTTACAACGGTTTAGATGCTTGCTTACTCTGTAATTGTCTGTCTTGACCGTACTTGGCCGGCTAATAGCGCCACAGTACCATATACAACACCTAAGCCGACAATTGTGACCCGCATAATGAGGGTAGCGGCAACGGCCTGGGCGGTAGTGGCTTTGGAAAGCAATAAAACACCAACCGCACTCTGTTCACTCAATCCTAACCCCCCCGGCAAGAGTGAAACAAAACCAACAATCACCGGAATAACGTAAAACAGCGCTGCCTGATAGCCATTGATGTGGCCACCAATACCAGCCACCGATACGTAAGCTATAGCCGCACCTACTAATTCTACGAGCAGGGACAAGCCGAACAAAAACGGTAACCAGCGCCAGGTAAGCACTGCCTCATGCCGTTTACTGAAGCTCTCAATACTATGTTCGCTAAGGCTTAGGAAGGGTAACCGGTTTACCAGCCGGGTGGTGTTAGCAATATAGCCGCGGCTGATAGCGATTGTTATCACTAAGACAAGAGCGGCTAGGATAAGTGCCGGTAGCCGAAGTGTCCCAAGTGCCAGAGCGCTTATCAGTAGTAAGACAGCCATTGCCGAACCTTCTAGGACACCTTGCATCGTAAATTGCGGCAAAGATCTTTCGAACGGCACACCGGTGTAGCGGCGCAAGGCATGCGACCGGTAAATCTCCCCGGCCGGCAATAAAGAGACTGGCTGGGCACTGAGATAACTCATCCCGACTAACTTCAGCGGCTGCTGAATGTTCATAGCCTGCAGCAAATACCAGAACCTAATAGTTTTGAGTGCGTAGTAGGCTGTGCTTAGGAGAACAAGTATAACAATTGTGCCGGCATCAAAGTCAGTTAGAATGCCGCCGATTTCGCGCCAGGGCGCATAACTTATCAGTAACACGATCAGCATTACACTTATGACAAACGGCAATAGCCGGCGAATTTTTTTCACTGCTTTAGTATACAGGTTAATCGAAGATGAGGGCGCTATGAACCGGGAAGCCTACGCTGGATTCGCCGAGATTAGTCCGCGGCCGGTTGAGCAGTTTGCCACCTGTAATCTGGGTAGAAGAGCTGCCGCCGTCAAGGTTAACTGCTTCGCTAGCACCTAAGGCCAGGAAAACATCGGCTAGCTCTTGCAGGTACATGCCCGCATCTGCCGGCCCGCGGCCGTCTACGCTGACAGTCCAGATATACTCAGTATTACTGCCAATCGCCAGGCGCGGATGCCGTTTGCAATTGATATCTTCATCATGCTGGTAAGCGGTAGATGAAAAGCCTTCGGGATCCCTATGCAAAGTGAACAGTGATACCCCTTGATGAACTAGAGTAGGCCCAATCTCTAAAAGATCACCTGCCGGTACAGCAGGTAGTTTATGGCGTGGTGCTAGCTGTAGGTCACCGTTTGTCGGAGCATACACACTACCGCGCCGCCCGCCCCAACCCTTATCAAATCCGATCGAGTCAAATTTTCGGCCATTTAGCCAGACTTCGCCGAGCAGACGGTCGCTGCTCCGCAAAAAGTAATTACCACTAACCGCTTCGTTTTTACCATTTTGTTTGCACCAGTCTAGCAATAAGGTTAAATCTTTGAACACTACCCAGCGTGGTTTTACACTAGCCCGGGTGTAGCGTACAACGTGGAGGGTAGTTCTTTGGCCGTCTGAAAGATGGATGCGCTCATGAAAGGAGGCAATGTTTGTTTTAAGCTGGTGGGCAATCTTTGTTTGCAGAACCATGTGGCTTATTGGCAACTATTATAGCATAAGCTTTGAACATCAAACACAAAAATTAAATAAATTGATAATAGTTATTGTATAATATAATTATCTATGTCTCATGATAACTCTTCTCAACCCTTTTCACTTGAACAATTTGCTACTGATATTGAACAAGCCGCTGCTAATCAAGAACTATAAACTGCGGAAATCCAAGCTACTCCGAAAATGTGGGCAATTAAGGGCAAAAAAGCTGTCACCAGTCTTTTAGCTGAGGGATTAATATCACTGGGCCGAATGCGTAGGATCGATAGTGATATGTACGGAGTTCCATATGCACTATATTCCAACATTGACGCCTTTCTAAGTCTATCTCCTCTTTATGACTATGATCAGTATAGACAAGTATCGGCTTATGGTGAGCGTAAGGGTCACGGAGGCAAAGGCCTGCTAACAGCTTCCACCTATGCTTCTTCATATGCCGAACGCGGGCTTGCATTATTGCAAAGACAGGCGCTTGATACTCCAATTGAACCCATTGCAAAACTCCCTTCTACTGCAAACCATACTGCCGGCACGCTTTGCTAGTTTTGTTCGTCAACATATCTATAGATATGCTTCCTCGCACGAACTAACAAACCGTACTCAGCAGTATGATTTTCGTACACGAAGGGAGTTTTGCAGTGGGTCCTAACCATGGTGAAACAGTCAGCGACTATCAAGAAACTGCTGAAAATATTGTTCAGAAAATGAAACTCAATGGCAGTGTTGATCCGGAAATAAGTAGCGAGTTAACCCAAATTCGTAGCTCGGAAAAGCATTCTGAGAAAGAATTTTTTACAGGGGTACTCGAACTGGCAAGAGTTACATCGCTCACTGTGATTAGTAGGCAGGAAATTGCTAAAAGACATAACTCCCCAGGCTCAATGCTGCGGCGCTAGATACGAAGTGAACCGCTCCCCGCACTAAAGTACGGGGCTTCTGGTCTGCTGCCTGCTTGGCTTCACTGACTCTGGATATACGCC
>JBBPZG010000078.1:0-2184 GCA_038199095.1 Saccharimonadales bacterium (SeqCode) | reverse complement strand
TAATGTATTTAATAGTTGTGCCTTATTCGGAACTATACCTTGAGAAAAACGCTTGCCGTTAATAGTTACTACCGGAGGATGCCAGCTCCGCCATAACAAGCAACTAACAAGATTATTTATCCACGGCTTAACGGTAATTTGCACCCGATCCTCTGCCTGTATCTCTTCAACTACTCTTCGCACAACAGCGACACTAATATCACACTCCTCACACACACGCTCGGGGATTTTGAAGAAAAGCTGTCTGCCTGTTATGCGGTAGACGATGACATGAACAGGTGGTCTCATAGCATATATCGCATATCGTCAGTGGCTGTAGGGAAGGCAAAAATTGGCGACTCCAACTGGTCGGTGGTGAGCCCAAGGTTGATAGCCAGGCTAAACACATTAATGACGTCTTCGGCATGGCTGCCAATTACATGTGCCCCAATTATCTTGTTGGTTTCCTTCTCGACCAAAACCTTACTCTTAGCGTACTTCAGGTCGAAGCGCTTGCTGTCGAACCAGGTGGTTAAATCTGTCGATATGGCATCAAATTCGATAGTTTTTTCTTTTGCTTCATGCTCAAGATACCCGACTTTAGCGGCGGCTGGAGAGGTAAAGATCACACTGGAAGTTGAAAGATATTCGGGCTGCTTGTGAGGTCGGCCAAGTAAGTTATCGGCCACGATGCCACCTTGCGCGCCAGCCACCGGGGATAGCGGCGGCCCGGCCGCGGCAGCGTCACCGGCCGCGTAAATATTGGGGTTAGATGTGCTGCACAAGTATTCATCAACCAGAATGCCCCGCCGCTTATCATATTCGACGCCCGTGGCCGCTAAGTTCATTTCGCCGATGGCCGGCGGGCGGCCAGCGCCGTTCACCAGCAAGTCGCCTTCATAGGTTTTGCCATCTGAAGCCGTTACCAGGTAGCTATCGTCTTGTTTATCAATTTTCTGGGCACCGGCGTTTAGGACGACATCGATGCCAATATCTTTCGAGGCGGCCAGCAGGACATCTACGATGTCTGGGTCGAACATGCCCAAGGGTTTATTCCCGACCTCCAAAATGGTCACCTCGGAACCAAACCGTGCCGCGATGTGGGCGAACTCGAATGAAACATAGCCGCCGCCCACGAACACTATCCGTTTGGGAAGACTATCTAACTCCAAAAACTCGTCGCTGGTTATGAGGTGCTCGAAGCCCTCAATCGGCAGCTTGGCTGGCCCAGCTCCTACGGCTACTGCAACCTTCTTGCCCTCAAGGGTCTGGCCGTTGACTTCTACCTGAAGGTTACCGACGAATCGCGGCTTGCCGGCACATACGTCAATGTCGGCGTCTTGCAACGCTTTCTCAGTGCGTCCAGGGACTGGATCGGTAAATGTACGTTTAAATTTGATCAACTCATTCCAGCTCGCATGCGGCAGTTCATCAATTATGCCAAGACCTTGAAGCCGCCGGTTGACATCCAGAATATCCGCGGTTCCCGCCAGTATTTTTTTCGGAATGCAGCCGCGAACGGAGCAGGTTCCGCCAAATAAGCCATCGTTAATGACCGCTACCTTCCAACCCGCTTCTTTACATCGCATGGCAATGAGATACCCGGCGCCGCCAGTTCCTAGAACGATCAGGTCGTATTGTTTAGCGCTCATCATGTCTGTATCTCCACGCCATTCCAAAAGGCCAAATAATTAGTAAAGTCATGCCCGGCCATGGTTTTCGATCCTACTTGCGGTTTAGGGTAATACCAGGCAGCGTCTTGATTAACCTTATTGTCAACCGACACGTTGTAGTAACTCGCTAGTCCCTTCCATGGACAGCGCGTATGCGTATCGCTGGGCAAGAAATACTTCTTGTTGATTGAGCCGGGAGGAAAATAGGCGTTTCCCTCTATCTCTACCGTGTCGTTACTTTCGGCCAAAACGGCTCCGTTCCAGATTGCTTTCAAATCCTTCTCCTTATTGGTTGATTTAGTTTATTATGTCAGATTCAACGCTTCGTCGATTTAGCATATAGTGCCTCTTGAAAACCAAAGAACGTATCTCTGATTTTTTGAACTCCACCGAGCGCTGCCGCACCTGCGCTAGCCTCCGCGCTAACCGATCAGTTGGCTATAAACGGCCGGATGGTCGCTCCGGTCGGCAGCGCGGTCTTGGAGGTGCAGAAGCAACCGGACGGGCGGCTCGCCACCACGGCACACCAAGG
>JBBPZG010000077.1:0-5690 GCA_038199095.1 Saccharimonadales bacterium (SeqCode) | reverse complement strand
GGAAAAATACTCTGTCCGTAAACACCGGATCTGGTATAAAATCGTAACCAAGTTTTTGTAAGGGCAAAACAAGATTCTGAGGCAAATATATAGACTCGACAGCAGCCATCATATCAATTCAAGGTTTAGCAGCCAGGCCAGGCACAGCCGTGCTGCCTACGTGTTCTATAGATGTTACCCATGGATGCAATACCGTTATAAGACGTTGTCGCTCTCGCTTGAACAACGTTTTCCATAGCGGAGTGTAGGGCGTAATAGTGACGGTGCCCTCTTTTAGCCCGATAGGTTCCATGAGCTTATCGTAGCAAACCTTTGGCACGAATGGGTAAGGTGATAATGATGCTTAACATGTTAAGTCGGACTTGGTATAGTGGTGGGTATGGCAGAGGCAATACTTAAAGTTAATGACTTGAGAAAAGTTTATGATGACAAGCCTGCGGTGGACGGTATTTCTTTTGAAGTGCAAAAGGGTGAGATTTTTGGCATTCTAGGGCCAAACGGGGCCGGCAAGACGACGACCCTGGAGATGATCGAGACCATGCGTGAGATCGATGGGGGCAAGATTACGGTAGATGGTATCGACGTAGCTTCCAAACCAAACCAGATCAAACAGATAATCGGCGTGCAACCTCAAACCGCATCTTTTCAGGATAAGCAAAAACTGAGGGAGATTATCGAAATGTTCGCGGCGGCTTACGGTGAAAAAGTTAATACCCAGAAATTCCTGGATGATGTGCAGTTGGGCGAAAAGGCCAATAGCTATGCCGAAAGCCTCAGTGGCGGCCAGCGCCAGCGCCTGAGCATCGCCACCGCGCTTGTCCACAGTCCCCGGGTCTTCTTCCTGGATGAGCCGACCACCGGTCTGGATCCCCAGGCCCGCCGTAACCTCTGGAAACTCATTAAAGATGTGCGTGACCGCGGTGTCACCGTGATTATGACCACCCACTACCTGGATGAAGCTGAACTGCTCTGCGACCGGGTGGCCATTATGGACTCCGGCAAAATTATTGCCCTCGACACGCCCAAGAACCTTATAAAACAACTTCTAAGCCGCGGTTTTTCGAAGGAGCAGCACGTTGAACAAGCCAACTTGGACGACGTATTCATCGATTTAACAGGCAAGGGCTTAAGGGATTAATTTATGCTGCAGCAATTCCGTACCGTACTCGTGTTTACCAAGCTTCAGACCAGGCGCTTTTTCCGTGACCGCCTAGCGTTGTTCTTTGGCATTCTTTTCCCACTTATTTTCCTGTTTGTCTTCGGTGGACTGAGCAGTAGTAGCAACAACAACGTCACGTTCAAAGTCGCCATTTTAGACCAGTCACACACTAGTTTCTCGAAGAATTATGAGCACCAGTTAGAAAAAACCAAGGTTTTTGAAGTAGATAAAACCCTAACCAGTTTGTCTGCGGCGAAAGACAAAATGAGTAAAAGCCAGATAGATGGTATAGTCATCCTGCCTCCAGGCTTTGGAGAGGTTAAACAGGGACAACAGTATCCATCCGGGAGCGCCCAAGTACTTTATAGTCATACTTCGGCCGGTACAGGACAGACGCTGACCACCGTACTCGACAGTACGTTCAAACAAATCAACTCCAAGTTTGTGCCTGCTAAACCGCCATTCTCCGTAACAGGCAAGGAGCTTAATGAACGCAGTTTATCGCCGTTTGACTACACCTTTTCCGGCCTGCTTGGTTTCTCTATTGTCGGCCTTGGTATCTTCGGACCAGTAAATGTGTTTCCCGAGCTCAAAAAACAGGGTATCCTGCGCCGCTTACACACCACCCCGTTAAAGGTCTGGCAGTACTTTATGGCGACCATGTTTAGCCAGGCGGCGACTGGGGTAGTCTCAATTGCTATCCAATTCGCGGTGGCTATTGGAATCTTCCACCTCAAAGTCGTCGGTAACTACTTCGAAATCCTGCTGTTTACCATCTTTAGCAGCTTTATGATACTGGGTATTGGCCTGGCCATTGGCGGCTGGGCGAAGAATGAGCGCCAGGCAGCGCCGCTGGCCAACATCATTGTCTTCCCGATGTTATTCCTATCCGGCACCTTCTTCCCCCGTTTTCTCATGCCGCATTGGCTGCAGCAGGTCACTGCCTACCTGCCGCTCACCCCAGTTATCGATGGCCTGCGCCTGCTAACTACCGAAGGCAAACACTTGCTAGACCTAGGCCCGCAACTCGGCATCATGGCCGCCTGGTTCATCCTGATCTACGCCATCGCCTTCCGCGTCTTCCGCTGGGAGTAACCCCAGTTATCTGTAGTCAGTGACCAGGATCGGCAAAAGCACAAGCAGTATTGCAGAACTTGCATAATCATGTTATAATACATGCTGCTATGCCTCCCAAACATGTAATTAATGAAGAGCATCAAGGTGCTCTGTTTGCCGATCCAGCTAGGCATGAGGGTGCCATGAGCGTAGATGTCCCCCTTACCGATATCGACGGGGGTATTTACCCAGATCTTAACCAACGGGTTTCAGCTTTGGAAGTACCGATTACCAGTCCGGAACAGGTAGAAATCATTGACGCCTCAAAGCCGAGCAACAAGCTCTTACGGCCTTAGCCGCTGAAAATAGAAGCCGCGGCCACGTGACAACCAAAACTAACCTCGCTAACAGAGTAGCGGATGGTATATATCAAAAGCCTGAAGACGAAGATACATCACTTGAAGATTTAGGCACAAAAGTTGAAATGTCTGAGGGCGCCGTGCAAGGCTTACGCTTAGCGTCAAAAGGCAGTCTGGCAAAGTCGCTTGGCATTGCCGCGTACACGAAGACTGAGTATAAAATTAATGACAGGGTCAAGAAGTGCGAGATAAAGAGGGCTTTCGCGTCGTTGATAAAGTCTTCATTGCCACAAAAGATCCCGAAGAACAACCCAGACTTGATACTGAGTACCGCAAGTTTCGGATCCAGTTTGCCGGTACCCGAAATGCTACACGCCGCGACTTCCGCCGCGACCAGATCAAAAAAGAGCTAAAACATAGGGACGCTAAGTAAAAGTATTTGTAGTAGCTGAAATTAATTCTCGGCTACTTACCTGAATCTCCAAATTACACCCCTGTCATTCCGACCGAAGTGGAGGAATCTCGTACATAATACTCGGGGATAACGAGATCTCTCGGCTTCGCTCGAGATGACCAGAACGGTAGTGGGGTTTTGAGGCATAGGTCTGGCTACTTAGATTGCAAAATAACCTCTGTCGATGTATACTTGAGCCGCTTAAAGAGGTAGAAGTGTGAGCACAACAATACACCCTGAACAATGGAAGTTAACCCCCAAGGTGGCAACCTGGCTAAACCAAAGCCGGGGCCTGATTGAAGTTGGCCAGCTGGAAGGCTTAAGTTTGGATCCTGAGCGCCGCAGCAATATCGCTATGTTGGCGGGAACGATTGGCGTTGTTCTAGCTGCGGCTCCGCGAGATGGCGAAATGACAGACAGCGCCCTAGAGGTATACCGTAATGATTTCTTAGCGGCCAAACGGCTGCGACTCTCGCATGGCCTATACATTCACCGGCAAGACCCGAGGTACCATATCACTGATCGCTTGATAAAGTTGGTTAACCAGCCGTGTGATCTGGCTACCACAAACAGGTTTGCGCAGCATATGGGGGTGGTGGTCGGTGCCGGTGAGTTTAAGACGATTGCCCGCAGTGCCCCAGACCTTGCTGCGCATTCCCGAGCTGTCACCAGAGACGCAAACGTTGACAACTTCAACCGTGAGGACGTCGAAGAAAGAGCCCGGCGGGCTGCTGCGCACACTTTGGACAGTAAGTTAGTTGCGCTGATTGGACTTGACAGGCTTTTTAGTGACCAAATTACAGTCTTAGGTAGCCTCTACCGCGATGCCAGGTTGGTTTGGAGGACGTCGTATCTTACAAAAAATCTGAATACTAAGCGGCGCGAAGGTGAGGCAATCATTCATGATATTGTCGAGGTAGCAGCTAACAGTTTGGGTTATGGGACTACTGCTACCAATGCGAGCCACCGTGCAGCCGCATCTAACCTTTATCGGCGAGGCTCCAGCAAAGAAATAGCGCAATCATGGCGGGGCTATACGCTCTGGGCCGGCAGGTATTTGGAAGCGAAACGGATTAAAGTCAACCAATCGCAAAACGCTTGCCGGCGTGAGCGCGCCAAGTACGATGCTTACCTGCCGCAAGCAGCGTAAGAAGCATTAGTATGAAAAATATGTACACAACTTTGCCGAGGCCGTTTTTTGTGTTGGCGCCGATGGATGACGTGACGGATACGGTGTTCCGGCAGGTAGTGGCTAGCTGCGCACCGGCGGATCAGTACTTTACGGAGTTTGTGAATGTGGACGGCCTGCAGAGTCCTGGACGGCCAAATTTATTGAAGAAGCTGCGCTTTAGTCCCGCCGAACAGCCCTTAGTAGCCCAGATCTGGGGTAAAGAACCAGATAATTTTTATAAAACTGCCCAGCAGCTGGCCGATGGCACATTTGCTAGGGAGCTAGGTCTACCGGTGGGTGTAAACTTCGCCGGGGTTGACCTGAATATGGGCTGCCCGCAGAAGAACGAAGTCAAGCACGGCACTTGCTGCGCGCTCATCAACGACCGGCCGCTGGCCGCACAAATCATCAACGCCACCCGGGAAGGTTTAGCTGGGTGCCTACCGCTGAGCGTCAAAACGCGGGTCGGCTATGGCAACGTAGACATGACGTGGATCGAGTTCCTGCTCGGCCACAACTTAGACATGCTGACGGTGCACGGCCGCACAAAGGCCCAAATGAGCAAGGTGCCGGCTAATTGGGATCTGATTGGCCAGGCCCGCGAACTGCGCGACAAACTGTCGCCGGAGACCTTAATTGTCGGCAATGGTGACGTCATCGATCGGGCACATGGCCTGCGACTAGCTGGGCAATGCCGGCTGGATGGCATCATGATTGGCCGCGGTATATTCCATGACCCCTTTACCTTTGCCCAGGCCAGCCCATGGGAAAGTTATGGGCCCGAGCAACGAATTAACCTCTATCAGCGGCACGTCCAGCTGTTCGCCCGGACTTGGCAGCACCGTGAGCGCCCGGTGCAGACGCTCAATAAGTTCTGCAAAATCTACATCAATGGCTTTGATGGTGCCAAAGAGCTGCGCGACCACCTGATGCGCGCCGCTTCCACTGATGAACTACTCTGTCTACTTGAGGCAGCAGTAAAAAATACCGCTGCAGCGCCTCAGATCATTCACTAGACTGCACAGTACCAAGTAAGGGCAGTGAGGGAGGTACGTAAAGTGGCAGATGACGAGCAGCAAAGTATCGATTTAAACCGGGACATGACGGATAAAGACATGGAAGATCTTAAGAAAACTATCGCCGAAAACGAGAAGAAGACAAAGGGCGAAAATAAGTCCATGTAGTTACCCCGCTCCATCAAAAATCCCGGCGTAATGGCCGGGATTTTTATTTACAAATGAAATGTATTTAAACAAGTTCGAAATCGTCTGACTTCAGTAGATCATGAATACGTTGGCTTTCGGCTTGTTCTCTGCGGGTATTGTTCCATTTAGACATATGCGGCTCCTTTTTATTTAACAATCTAAGTATAGGAACAATATCGTTAGACGTCTGTGAAATATTTACCAGTAAGCATAAGCATCACTTTAACCTGGACTGCTGGCCTGCGAGTCAGGTCTATGCTGCTTCTCAAAACCTCCTCCAGCACGT
>JBBPZG010000076.1:0-4303 GCA_038199095.1 Saccharimonadales bacterium (SeqCode) | reverse complement strand
TAGATGATCAGTCTCGACAGAACCCGGCTTACCGATAATCTAGCTCTCTAAAGTCCTGCCTAGTGCAGGACTTTTTACGTGACTCAGTAGTAAATAACCCGAATCACGAATTAGCTACCTCTATAGTTGTCATCTCGAACATTAGTGAGAGATCTCGTTAGCCTCACTACAGGCTTACGAGATTCCTCGGCTTCGCTCGGAATGACAGAGGTGCTAATACGTGATTCGGGTTAAATATGATTGACAATATTACCTAAAATTGCTATAGTATACACTTATGAATACTCATTCGAATCCTGAACGACAGAGCAAAAACCGACACCTACCTAAAACTGTAACTAGTTTTGTGGCTGGCCTCGCTATGGTAGCGAGCGGTGCACAAGCCGCCCAAGCCTCTGAAAAGGACCACCAGGTGTCTGCTAAGCCACTTCCAATGAATGTAGTAAAAGCCCGGGCCGAACACCGACTGTTCGAAGGCCTGTCCCTGCACTACCTAAAGGGGAGGGTAACATTAGACGTTCCTGTTGCGGATAAATCCCACGCCACAGGCCCCAGCAATGGTGGCGCTGCACCTACTGACCATGCCATTCCTACTATTGAACAGGTGACTATCGGGGACCCTATTGTCGCCTCTGACATGCCGGGAAGAGGGCCAAAGTTTTCGCTTGCCAATCTCTATAAGCCCGGAAAGTTCGCCTATGGTGAGCTAGACCATAACAAGAGAACTGGAGCGGTGAGCCTTCACTTCTACCAAACACTGCCCGACGGCATAGATATAGTGCCCGATGCCGTCATGGCCCGGCCAACTGTGGGGAACTTCATATTCCCGCAGACCGCCACTGACAATTTACTACTGGACCACCCCATGACTCCAGAAGGCGCCCCTATTGTGGACGCCAATGATACACCTTTGCACATTGGTCACCGCGAGCACTAGAAAGCTTACCGCTCAAAAGAAAAAGCTTCCGAGAAGGGGCCGCGCTGCCCAGACCGCCACTACGCACCTCACCCGTAAGTAACATTTACTCGAATAGTAGTTACGTAGTCCTCCATACAGAGCCCCGCACTTGTGGGACTCTTTTATTTTGCTCATGCTTGCATTGATCTGCGGGATTGCTGACACTGATAGCTATGGAATCGATTGAGCGGGTCATGGTGGTTGATAGTATTGGGCGCGGGCAGGCCTTGGCTCAAAAGCTAGCAGGGGAGGGACTGGAGGTGATTGTTTCGCCGGGTAATCCTGGTAATGAAAGCTTTGCCGAAAGCACCGGCGTGCTGCCGACCGATATTTCCGGTCAGGTAAAAGCCGCTAAGCATTATAAGGCCGATTTAACAGTGGTGGGGATGGATGATCCGCTGGCCTTAGGCATTGTTGATACCTTCCAAGAAAATGGATTGAAAATTTTTGGACCAACACGTCAGCAAGCCGAAGTGGAGTGGAGTAAGCAGAAGGGTAAAGAAATAGCTGAAAAACGAGATGTTCCAATGGGAGCCTACAAAAGTTTTAGTGACAAAGACGAGGCTATGGTATATGCAGCTGAGCGTACTTTTCCGCTCTATCTGAAGGATGACGGTCTGCGGCAGGGTAAAGGGGTCAAAAGATGTGATACGCTCGAGGATTTTGAAGCAGCTATCGCTGATCTAGGCCGGTTTGTGGTTGAAGATATCGTTCCGGGACCAGAAATTTCTCACCATGCATTTTGTGATGGCAAAACTCAGTTATCGATTCCGTTCGTAGTGCGTGATCATAAAACGATCACGGCTGATCCCAACAGTGCTATGACTGGTGGCATGGGCACGGTTGGACCTGTGCCTGATTATTCACCTCAAGAAGTAGCCTGGCTAGGTAAAATCTTTGCCCAACCGGTGGTTGATGAACTTAATTTTAGAGGCATCGTGTTTTCGGGTTTGAAGGGGCAAAAAGGCCACGAGAAAAATTTAGAATATAATGCCCGGTGGGGCGATCCGGAAATCCAGCTTTTCTTACGCATGATGAAGAGCGATCTGTTGCCAGTGTTAGTCGCCTGTGTAGAAGGCACGCTTGATCAGTTGCCACCTTTAGAGTGGCATGTAAGTAAAGCTGGCATTTGCCTAGTACTGGCCTCTGAAGGTTATCCTACCAATACCCAAACGGGCGCAGTTATTGAAGGCTTAGCAGAAGCCGAAAACGTACCTGGCATTACACTTTTGCACTCAGCTACCGTGCGGAGGGGTCATGATCTAGTAACAGATGGTGGCCGGACACTTAACATAGTTAATATGGCTGATACGTTTGAAGAAGCTATTGGCGGAGCTTATATAGCAGCTTCCAAAATCAAGTTTGGCGATAAAAAGCCGGTTATGCGGAAAGATATTGGCAGTAGTCTTTTAGGCAAGCTTTCAGCTTAAGTAGCGATACTTAGCTCTCAAGTAGTCTTAGTGTCTGCGCTGCATCATAAACTTCGAGGAAATTGAGAACTGGGTTGGTCGCTTCCATTAACCCGGTAGCTATACCTAATTTGCAATCAATTGCTTTTATATCCATGGTTTCTAAAAGATGACGAATGACTAGTGAATATATTGTAGAGCTTTCTAAAAAGGCCTGGGCCTGCAGAACTTGATGATCCTCTTCGGGGATACGAATATTGATCTAACGAGTAGTAGCTTCTGCCATGAAGGTGCCGATCGGTTTTTTAGGCTTTCTTGCTGGTGGCTTTGACCCCGTAAAGCAACTTTGTTGTCATGGGGCAGGCTTAGTCCTATTAGGCTTTCTTCTCGGTGGCGGCCACCACAGCGGAAAAGGCTTTTGGTTCGTTGACGGCTAGTTCGGCGAGGACTTTGCGGTCCAAGGTAATACCGCTGGCTTTGAGACCAGCGATCAGCTTGCTGTAGGTGGTGCCGTTCAGCCGGGCGGCGGCGTTGATGCGGGTGTTCCACAGTTCGCGGAAAGTACGTTTACGGTTCTTGCGGTCGCGGGTAGCGTATTGCAGCGATTTAGTCAGGGCCTGGCGGCCGCGTTTGATACTAACCCGGTTAGGGTGCGAAAAGCCTTTGGTGGCTTTACGGATTTTTTTGTGCCTGGCGTGACTGGTGACGCCTCGTTTTACTCTCATATGACTCCTTTCAGTCGTCCTGCTGACAGCTGTTAGCTGACGGCCGGCAGCCGGCGCCTAGGCGCCTAAGTTCTTCTTGATATTCTTAGCCATCTTGCCGCTCCGGGTGGTCAGGCCGCGCAATGAGCGCTTGCGCCCGCCGCTCTTCTTGCCCAGAAAGTGGTTTAGGTTAGCGCTGCCCACACGGACTTTACCGTTCTTGCTGAGTTTGACGCGGTCTTTGGTACCGCTATGCGTCTTGAGTTTGGGCATCTTGTGGTTCTCCTTCTTTCGCCTGATAAGTGACGGGGCCTTTGCCGCTGTTACGGACGACAAAGTTTAATTGTTTGCCAGCCAGTTGGGGCTGTTGGTCGACTACTATTGTATCACCGAAGTCGTCGATTACGCGCTGGGCGATCTTAAAGCCGATTTCTTTGTGGGCTTGCTCACGGCCGCGGTAGAACAGGGTGATCTTGACCTTGTGCCCAGTCTCGAGGAACTTGACGACCTTGTTCATCTTGATGCTAAGGTCATGCGGGCTGATCTTGAGCCCAAAACGCATCTGCTTCATCTCGGCAGCTTTGGTGGTCTTGCGGTTTTTCTGCAGCTGCTTGGTGCGCTGGTAATTGTACTTGCCCCAATCAACGATTTTACAGACCGGCGGGTTAGCATCCGGAGAGATCTCTACCAGGTCCAGGTCGCGTTCCTGCGCCGCCTGTAAGGCTTCCTGCTTGCTCAATATGCCCAGCTGCTTGCCGTCTTCATCGATCACACGCAGCTGTGGTGCCCGAATTTGGTCATTCAGGCGGGTGTATTTGGCTATAGGGTTATCTCCTTAACTTGGGAGAACGTCTGGAGAATGCACATTTTGGGCGCAATCCTGCGCGCTTCATTCCATCGTACTTCTAGTACGACTCCATTCAGTGCTCAGCTTGCATCCCAAACTGCACTATTCTCCAAACGTTCGTAACTTTGGTGTTATAGCAAGCATTTTAACAGATACGGCTACAGAGGTCAACATAAGTAATTCCTTATGTACTAAGGAGTGTACGTTTGACCCAACTTTAATTTATTGTTTATAATGCCACCCTATGCCAAAAAGATTGGAACAAATTTTAGACAATGCTTCTCCTGAGCTAATGGGGGCTTTAGACCATTTCGTTGATTTCGTGGAGGCGCACACTGAGCATGGCTATAGGATTGTCAGCCCGGATTATAGGGAGCGTGATTAT
>JBBPZG010000075.1:0-11473 GCA_038199095.1 Saccharimonadales bacterium (SeqCode) | reverse complement strand
GCTTACGCCGCTACATGCAGGGTAAAAATAAAGCTCTCGCCTCATAACAAGACGGGAGCTTGGCCTTCACCGGCACAAGATTTACGCAGTTGAGTGCAGTTTGGGATGGAAAGCGAGCAGCGAAGCGCAGCGTACTAAAGGTACGTGAGCAGCGAAGCGCAGCTTTACGCCCAAAATGTGCCAAGTGCGTAAATCTTATAGCTTCTTAAGCAGGCGGTCGATCCACAACAAACCCAGGTTTGAGGTGCTAGCTAGTTCAAAGGCCAGGCCATTACCACTCTTCATAGGACTGATGCTCCTTTTTTTGTTTTTTGGTTAGTAAAATTTTGTTTTGTGATCACGAAACACTATAAATTATACACAAATTTGATAATTTGTCAAACTCATGTACGCCAGACACTTTTTGTTTTACCTGATCTGAATTAATAATACGACCGAGTGCCCTACCGCAGCAAGCTGATTCTGGTCAATTCGTTGTGTTTTTTGCGGAACGGGAGGCGCTCCAGAAGAGGGCGACAGCAATAACAAGTAAAAGAGCTGAGAAGCCGAATAATACGGGATGGATGTGGCGGGGCTGGGTCGTAACTACAGGAGTTTGGCCGGTGGCACTTAAGTTTACAGTCGTCAGCGGCGTACTATTCAAAACGATACCACCACCGCTATTGAGCAAGCTGGTAGCTGTGCCGGATTGGACGTCACTAGCTGATTGGCCTCCCAAGCTATTGCCGGCCTGTACTGAGTCCTGTGGGCTTTGGGTGGCTGTTTGTGTGCCGCCAGCCGTTACGGTTTTGAGCGTGTTCTCTGCCATTGACTCTATTGTAAAGCACCCGCCGTATATTTTCGCTATAAATCAGGCATGACGCGTTTGCACATTTCGGGCGAAAAGGGATCCCCATGAAATTTATTTCATGGGGTTAAAAACTTCCGCTCCTATAGCTTCGCTCCGGGTAAGCTTGGATCTTTAAGGAAGGCTTCCTCAGGCTCGGCATATACTTGAACTAACCGTTCAATTATCACTCCAGCGTACCTCTAGTACGCTTGCGCTCCGGTGTTATAGCTTCACGCGGCATCATTCTATTATTCTTATGGAAGGAAGGATTCCGGTTCGGCATATATTCTTCGCTAAACGCTCAGATTATCACTTTTCATCCCGAACTGCACTAAACGCGTAATACCTGAATCTGGAATAGAAAATAGACACGCACTGAAAAGACCGCTACGTAAATGGTAGCGGCCTTAGGTTGGTTTGCCTATGGCTCTAGGTGCGGTGGCTGTTCTTGCCGCCGCGCTTAGCTGCTGCAGTGCGGCCGGCTGCACCACGCTTGGTGCTTGTTGCCCGGCTGGTGCCGCTTGCCTGGCCGCCCATTTTAGCTATCTTACGCTGCTTAGCGTCGTCCATAGATGCAAATCCTCGATCACTTATTGCCATATGCCCTCCTTATTTTTAATGTATCCGTTACTATAGACCGCCTATATAAGCATTACAGTTAAAAATCTACCTGTACAGCTGTGCTATACTCTTCCACCTCTCCTACTCATGGGCTGTCGCCCTGATAATCGAACGTTCAGTGAGAACTATATGCCGAACCCAAGAAGCTTCAGTGAAGCCTCTTGTAGACATGAGCGAAGCGTCATAATAAGTATTTAAGACCGGAGTGAAGCTATAATTTATTTTGGAACCCGTGCGAACTCACTTTGCTGTATGGGTCCTGAAATAAATTCAGGATAACAATGAGGGGATTGCAAGTACGGACTGTATAGATTTCTCAGTTTTACGTCTGATAAAACCTCATCTCATTAATGGAAGAGCGAGGTGAGCCGGGCCTGCAGGGATTTGCGATAAAGGAGGCTAAAGTTTTTGATAGTCATGAAGCTGCTAGGTTTCATCTTGTCTACATAGAGTACGCCCTGCAAATGGTCGGCCTCGTGCTGGAGAATCCGGGCCTGCCAGCCCTGCGCCGTATAGCTGACTGCTTTGCCGTGGCGGTCCCAGGCACTGACTTTGACAGCCTTAGCCCGCGGCACGGCCGCCACGTAGCCGTCGACGCTCAGGCAGCCTTCAAAGTACAGGTCGGTTTCGGCATCTATAACCTCCAGCGCCGGGTTCACCAGCACCTTGAGCGGCACGGCCCTTCTGCCCTGTTCTTTACGCAGTTTTAGATCGACCTGGTCGTGATACTTGGCTTTATCCTCAATGATAATAATCTGTAGTGCCTCCCCAACCTGCGGTGCCGCCAAACCAACGCCTGGCGCATCGCGCAGCGTAGCAATCATAAAATCAATCACCTCTTGCGTATGCTTGGCCGCCAACGCTGTTCGCGTTAACCGCTTAGCCGGCTTACGAAGGACGGGCTGGCCTGCCTGATAAAGTTTGAGCAGCATATGACAATTATCGCACGAGCGCTACAACCGCTGGTAACGTACGGACCGCCATGTGAGGTCAACAGGAATCTGGCTGACAGGGAATGAAGGGTCTATTTTGAGATCGAACGGTGTGCCGGGGTTGGTAGCAATATAGATATTCTTGCCGCCAAGGCCCCCCAGAGCCGGGTTAGAGGAGAACTTGGTTTGGTCCAGGCAGACCCCATTCATAGCCAGCATATAAGCTGCCGGCGCCGACGTGTTACCACCGTTGCCCAAGTACGCTGCACCTCCATAGGGGCAGACACTGGTTTTTGAAGCTGGATCGGATCCATATACCACAAACACAATAGGCCCACTACCACTGGCAGTTTGCAGCGAATCAAAATTGATTTTACCTTCCACAAAAATGTATTTTACCGAGGCGCTAGGATTATAAAACGTTGGACTGCAAGCAGTGGCAGCACATAAGTTTGCCCGTATGTGGACATTATCGGTAATGTTGTACTGGGATGAGCCCAGGCTGAGATCTCCATTCGTGCCACAACTACTACTAGTATTGCTGCCACTGTCAGGGTAGTGGGTTTGTTTAGTTGCCCCGGCCCGTGGTATGGTCCGCGGTGAAGCACCATTAGACCAGTCCCCGCAGCCGGTCGAGGAGCTTAGATAGCTGCTGTCCATAAACTGGTTCCAGGGAAGATACGTCGACTGGACAGTAGAAATATTGCCTTGGTTAGCCTGCACATTGAAACTGCTGTTGCTAGTGTTGGCTGGCGGTGAAATACAGTTATTGTAGGCCATGATAATATTTGTTTTTGTCTGGCCAGCGGTAACGAAAGAACTGGGCTTTACCAAGTTACCGCTGCCGCCGATAGAACAATTACTGGCTCCGGTATTTCTACCGGCTACCGTGATGTTTTCGGCCACTAAATTGGTAGTGTTTTTGGCCATAGTAATATAGCCATTGACGTATAGGTCCTTGGCATTTATCGTCTTCACACCGCTATCAATAGCCAAAATGTTACGGCTAAGTATAGAGGAAGCTGTAGACGTAGAACTACGCTGGGCGGTGACACGGATGGTGCGGCTAAAGTTTGCACTGCTAGCCGTTTTTGGAGTGTAGATCCGCCCCACTGCTGTCAGAATACGCTCTTTAGGATTGGTTCCAGTAGTAACTGTTACGGTATAAGTCGCTTTGTATGTGCTAGCATCTAAGACACTTACCTCGCTCGTAGTACCGGTATAAGTATCATTGCCACTATTAAGTATTGCTACCGCTGCATCGGCACCAGACTCAGCGGCGTACTGGGCTTCCAGCAGCATAACACGCCCGCGGGACCGGTTCAGGTTAGAGCCAGTCAGGCTAAACACCCCTACCATTATCATGCTCAGGAAGATCATAATGGTGAGGACAGCTACGAGGATCATGCCCCGTTCCTGATCTAGTGTTTTTATGGGTTGCTTGGCCTTCATTGCGTGTTTACCGTGCCTAATTCCTAAGGGCTACCCTGATTACGGTCTGGTTATTTGTGTCTGACCCATTATGCAACTGGGCTTTCCGGAAAAGCTTTAAATTAAACTCTACTACTTCGACAGATGGGAAGTCAGGACCAATAAACTGCCCGGTAGTACCATCTACAACAGATGTGTAATCAATAGTGTTGCCGGAGCGGGAAAAATAACGCATTGTGACGCTGGATATATCATCGGCTATTACCGCATCGGCTGGGCAGCTTTGCGAAGCCAGACTGGGTGGGCAGCTAGTCACTGCGCGGTTGTTGGCTGCGCTGGCGTTAGCTATAGTGCGTGCGAGCAGCTGCTTAGTCGTGCCATTGAGATACAACACGACATCGTCCTGGTAGGTTATAGCGCCATTTAGGACAATATTTTTTGAAGTATCAACACTAGGGCGGTTAAAGTAAACCAGGGGCGTCATTGTCCCCGAGGCTCCCATAGTAATGGTACCGGGAATGGCATGTATGACCGTCCAGTGAGTGCCCGAAACATCAGACGTATCGGCATTTCCAACGTGGGCGTCAGCCAGGTCATTTTGGCTGATGAGCCCAGACGCGGAGTTGACGGCTCCCCGCAGGTAGTCGCCGGCGTTCAAACGCGACACAAACGTTTCCTGATCGGTTTTGAGCGTGGCGGTAGTCGCCCAGTAGTCTAACCCAAAAGAGGTAACTACACCCATAAGTATCAGTGACACCATCATCACGACAAGCAATTCGACAACCGTCAGGCCAGATTGTGGATCAGGAAGACTCGTCTCTTTACTCTGATAGTTTATCCTAATCACTGTTGGCCAATTCCATTGCGCGTTATAAGCATCCTCAGTTGGAGAGGAGGATGGCTGGTATTCGGCGCGGGGTAATTGACGCTAATCGATACGACTTTTGAATCCGGCACACTCTTAAGCGGATCTGTACTCCCTAAACTGGTGGTATCAGTCACCGACAACACAGGGGCGTAAGTAATGGTGCCTGGACCGCCGTTTTCGGCCGAAAAGCTATTATTCGGGTAGCAGTTATTGCTATTACTTAGGGAGTTAAACTCGAGAGCACGGTCCAGCTCCGGACAGGCACTGAGCACGGCGTACATTTCGTTAAGCTGCCTTGAAATAGCGTAGGTGTGCCTAACTGAGTTATACGCAGTAACGATGCCCACCACTGCGAGCGGCAGGATAATAGAAGCCAGCAATAGTTCGACAATACTAAATCCTCCGCTACCAAGCGGACGTATATGGTTACGGATGCTATAAAGAGTCATGCTTACGCTTATTATACGGAAGTTACGAGTAATACAACAGACGTGCCCTTAGCCGGTAAGCTGATTTAGTTTGATAGGCTTAACCGATAGCGAGCTGAAGTGCGTTTTGATATAGCTGCGTAATATGTGATAGGTATCGATATCAAAAGTGCGTTCGACAGGCCGGAAGTATGGTTCGGCTTCTTCAACCGGCTCCAGGTAACCTAGTACCACCCACTTATCAACCACAATGCTGTTGCCGGTGCCAGTGCTGATTACCACAGCCGATTTGTACGGCCAGCTCTCAACTTTGGAGCGCTCCAGGGCAATCACTACCCGGGCATTGTAGGCTTTGGCTGGCTCTTTGCCCACACACGCGCCTTTGCATTTGCCCAGTTGGAGCAAGAAGCAGGCCCCCTTAGTATTTTCCAGGCCGAGTAGTTTTGAGCAGAGCTGGTACGTCCGCAGCTTGTCTTCCAGAGCATTCTTGGCTTTTGACCGGTTAGTATAGACACCGTAAATCCGGTCCATGTCGCTAAACTGGGCGATGTCTTTTGTCTCTACGCTGATGGTAGTATAGCCCTGCTCATTGACGTCTTTCACGAGCACCAGGTGGCTCTTATTACGGCGCAGTTTTCTGTTATGCACCGGCAGCAGCTCCTTGACCATTTTTGATTCCAGCAGTAGCGCTTCCAGCTCACTACTGGTTTCTATTACCCGTAATTTATGAACGGTTTGTGATAGCTTCATCTCTTTATTCAACTTAGTATCAGCATTGAAGTGCGATAGCACGCGGTTGCGGATGTTGACGCTTTTGCCGACATAAATCGGCTGGCCTACCTCGTCCTCAAACACGTACACGCCCGGCTTGTTCCCCACATTTTCCAGGTACGATTCATCCAGGTTTGGCGGCAGTGGCCGTGTTTTCAGCTGCCTAGACACCGCATACGCAAACTTTTCCTGGCCATGCTCAGCGTAGGCTAGTTCGGCAAACTCTTTGATGGCTTTGGCGTCATCAAACGCCCGGTGCCGCGCTCCTACCTTAATAGCGTGCCGCAGGATAATCTTTTCTAAGCTATGGCTCTTATGCTCTGGGTAGAGCGCCCTGGAAAGCCGGACGGTGCACAGAAGTTTAGGATTGTATGCATACCCGCAGGCCTCCAGTTGCCGCTTAATGTAGGAGTAATCAAAGCGGACATGATGGGCGATAAAGATCGCGCCGTCGAGGATAGTGTTTAACTCATCTGCGATGTCTTCAAAGTACGGCGCGTGCACCAGATCGTTTTCGCTAATACCGGTCAGGTTAGTGATCCAAAACGGAATGGCAGTACCGGGGTTCACCAGCGATGTATACTCCTGCACCACCTGCCCGTCCTCCACTCGGATAGCACCAACCTCAAGGATGCCGCTCCTCGCGAAGCTTCCACCCGAAGTTTCAATATCTAAATACACCACCGGCTGATCAAACATGCCGTATCATTTTACCACTTATGCTTGTTCGCCAGTCAAATAGCTTTAGCGGGAACAGTATCGTCTAACTCTGCGAGCCTTGTGAAGTCTCAAGACCAAAGTGATGTAATGTTTCTGGCCAGTCCCGGGCTCTCACCACCCCCTCTGGCAATTCGTGCATGGTTTTCATCCATACGTAATCTCCAAACAATACTGCGTCGACTCCGACCTTAGCGACGGCAGCACAGTGTTTTAGCTGGTCATCAATTAGATGTTTTGCATCCAATTCAATACATATTTCAGCCTTGGAACGTGTATGCTTTACTCCGTCAACAAAATAAGTGGCAAAAATGACATTGTTTACAGCACCGGGCGCTATGAGTTCCAGGGCTTGCTCAGTTACAGTTCGCAAACTTTCGCGACGAGACGTTACGCCAATTATCTTTTTTATACCGGCAAGCGCCGTTATGCCCTCGGTTGCCCCTTCAATTACTTCAAGTTTCCCAACAATGTCATCGGTAAAGAATATCTTCTTGCGAGCTTCTGTTTCCTCCATATCAGTATCCCAAAGCTCATGCCATGCTTCACTATAATCGGCATTTGTTAAGTTCGTGCCCCAAGTCTCGTTACTCCAACGGATAAAAGTTTCTACGTGCTTTACTGCCACATCATCAATGTCCAGGGCTAAGACTTCTTTGCCGCTCATGGTCATATATTTATACAGCAGGCGCTTTATTGCAAGCATTAGAAATTAGACCATAAAGGTCTCAAACCCAAATAACAAAGGTGGTGAGTATTACAAATCAAAAAGAGACTGATGATGCTACCTATCTGTCACCTAAAATGGTTACCTAGCGCAGTCGAATTGGAGCTTGACCAATAGTGAATCGGCCCAGTGGTCCAGGGAAGCATAACTGTTCACTCCCCCCAGCAGCGCTAGAACCAACTATGTCTTGAGCTCTTAGAGCTAGTCCACATCTATCTGTAGTAGCGAAACTTTAGCAGCTGCCTTGATTTCTCACCTGTTTTATCGGCTTTAAGTCGTAGCTGTAGCTACGAACTGAAAACGAAAAACAGGTGAGAAGTGGCAGACCTGAAGTTTTTAGCTGACAGATAGATGTGGATTAGCTCTAAGGCCTACTCCCTGCCAACTACCAGAGATCTCCCCCGGTTAACACGTAGAGAAAGGGAACCACCGGGACTAGAGAAAAGATTGCCCAAGCCAACTTGGTGACATCAGTAATGTCTGAGCGCTTCAGTAAGTCCAACCAAATAAGCACTACGGCAAGAGGGTGCACTATGCAAACCAGGAGCTCTAGAAGCTTTTTCATACTTCTTTTTTACGCTTGGTTTTTAGTTGTATTATCCGAGCGCTACCGACTAACAACGTCAGTAAAGAGCCCGCTACCGCAGCAATGAGCATAGCTACCCCGAACTGCAGCGTCACTTTTGACCCAAAATATTGTAAACGCACTGTCATGCTATTTTGCAGGATAAAAATGATGAGTAGCAGTAGCAGTAAAACAAAAGCAGCCAATGTAAACCAAACGGTACCTATTTTTGACTTTTGAGGTCTGGCGACGGGGTGTTGGGCAGAACTATCTTCTGCTTTTGGATTCGGTATGTCGGTCAGGTCACTCATCTATCGTCCTTACTTACACCGTATTACGTGCAGTCTAACATTAAGTATACAAAAAGCTTGTAACTATTCAGGCCCGGTGACTAGCGCCAATCCACGCCTATCTGTTAGCTAAAATCCCAAGGCCTGCTCCTTCTTACCTGTTTTTGGTTTCCAGACTTAGCGATAACTACACCTGAAAGCCGGGAAACAGATAAGAAATCGAAGCAGCTACTTGAGGTTCGCTAGTAACGGATAGCTGTGGAGTGGCTCCTAAGAACTCCGTATGGTCTGCAGCGATTGCCAGCTGGACTGCAGTATCAAACCACTAATTACTAATCCAATCAGAGGGTCGGCTATTGGCAATCCCAGTGCCACCAACATTGTACTGATAATGACCCCACCGCTCACTAATCCGTCCGCTCGGGCATGATTACCATCCGCAATCAAAGCCGGGCTATCCAGCCGCTTACCAGCCCGCCACCTGATGAAAGCTGCCATTTCATTGCCAATAACGCCAACGATGCCAGCAATAAGTACAGCTAGTAGATGCGTCGGTGTATGCGGGTGAATAAATCTCTCGGTGACTTGGTAAAGCGTAATGCAGGCACTTACGAAAATTAGCATCACTATAAAGTAGCCGGACAATCGCTCGCCTTTTTTACTTTGGAAGAAGAATGCTAGCCCAAGCGGAATAGCCGTTAAGGCGTCGCCCGCATTGTGAATGGTGTCTGCCAGCAAGGCAACACTATGGCTTGCTCCGTACAGCCCCACCTGTATAAGTGCTGTGACCAGTAGTACCAAAAAGCTTAAACTTACTGCTTTAACGCCTGCTTTAGACCGGACGATAGAAGGATCTACTAAGCCGTGTGTATGGCCGTGTTCGCCATCATGGCTATGGCCCTGTTCATGGTTGTGATGGTGATGTTCTTTGCTCATAGATGGATCCTCAGGTTAAAGCAGTATAGCAATTCGCGGCTACGCTAGTTACAAATTAAAGTACTCTTCAAGTGTCACTATGTTTTTGCTATGCATTTCTTGAGCTAAGCCTGTCCCGATATACCGGTAGTGCCAAGGCTCATACTCGTAACCGGTAACTGCTTGTCTGTTCTTAGGGTAGCGCTCTATGAAGCCGTACCTATAGGTATTCTTTGCAAGCCATCTATACTCAGTCGTATCAGCAAAACACTGCCTAACATTACAGCTAGGCTCACTCGCGCCGCCTAAATCTACTGCCAAGCCGGTTTGATGTTCGCTGTAGCCAGGACGCGCGCTAGCGGTATCAGTCAAAGATTGGCCTTGTTGTTTGACGTACTGGCTATACAGATTTGACTGAAAAGTGTACGAACGGTAGCCGCTTTGCAAGTTGAGTAGCACACCGTGCTGCTTAGCTGCATTTACCATCGACACTAGTGCCGGTGCTGCTGCGCCGGAAAGTTGCTCTTCGGTGGCCGTGATATTTGACCGTAATGGCACGTTTGGAATTACTAGTTTGGCTGGCGTGTACGTTTTTGGGTTAAGCGGATGCTGCTTGTTTACTACCACTTGCAAGCTAGCCGGGTTACTTACCGGGTAACTTGGCTTGGCGGGTTGCTTCGTCAGTTCGTCTGCCTTAAATACTTTGACGCCAGTTAGTGTAATGGCTAAAAACACTACGACTATCATAAGCTTTTTCATTAAACCCATTACCTAGCTATGCGCGGGCCTAGGCTGACGAGGCGTTTCTTCGGGATTCATACTCATCATTTTGAGCATCTTTGGACCGCCCGTCCTTAGGAAGCGCCACACCAGAGCCGCAGCAACCGCTAAAAATACGATATTAAGTACGGTTGTATAGTTCCAGGTTATAGCGGCGTCCAGTACCTTAGCGTTACGTACGTGGGGTACAAGATGCAGCACCGTGAATAAGCCCTCGATAACGTAGCCCGCGGCAGCCATAGCGGCATAAAAAGTCACAAATAAGAAGCCGGCCATCTTCCAGCCGTAATATTTGGCATAAATACGGATGATTGGAATGATTATCAGATCGGCGAAGATAAAGCTGATAACACCGCCGAAGCTGATGCCGCCGTTCCACAGCACCGCAGCCAGCGGCACATTACCAACACTACAGACAAATGACAGGACAGCAATCAACGGCCCGATCAACGGCCCCCAGATAACTGACCAGGTAGGGTGGTTGCTCAGGAATAATGCCTTCCAGAAGTCTTGCGGCACCCAGGCCGCTAAGGCACCGGCTATAAGCAGCCCCAGCACAATATCTGTCCAGATTGATGCCCAGTCCATGACGAAGAAGTGGCTGGTGGCGGTGCGGCCCTCGGGTGATTTCAGTTTTTGCCAAAGGCTCTGGTTACCTCCCACGGCCATATCGTCCATGGCGGCGTGGCCTTCCATACGGCCGGCTACACCTTTATCGGCCTGTTTGCGGGCAACAGTAACCATGCGCTTAGTCAGAAAACGGCGGAACAGTATGGCAAGCAAAGCAATCATGATTGGGCCGCCGGCAAACTCAGCGGCGGTAAACTGCCAGCCTAGTAGCAGTACCATGATAATACCCAGCTCAATCACTAAGTTAGTGCTGGCCATTTCAAACGCCATAGCAGCCGTAAAATTGCCGCCCTTGCGGAAAATAGAGCGGGCTAAAGCCACGGAAGCATACGAACAAGAGCTGGACGCCGCGCCTAGTAAGCTAGCTTTGGTAAGCGTCTTTGGCGAGTCGTCGGGGAGCAGCTGACCCATCTGTTTGTGCGATACGACAGCTTGCACGGCACCCGACAGCGCAAAGCCGAGTATTAAAGGCCAGAGTATTTCCCAACCCATCGCGAAGGCCATGGTCAGAGCGTGCCAAATTGCGTGCAGTATCATCATAATTTTGCTCCTTTC
Organism: Saccharimonadales bacterium (SeqCode); assembly: GCA_038199095.1. GTDB lineage: Bacteria > Patescibacteriota > Saccharimonadia > Saccharimonadales > UBA4665 > JBBPZG01. The sequence goes on along the minus strand of JBBPZG010000075.1, from coordinate 414 downwards.
TAGCTGGTATACACAGCTGGATTTTTATCGAACAGCGTAACGCAGGTTTTGCAGCACAAGTAGTACTTCTTACCTTTGAATTCGCGGACCATTTGCTTGCTGCGCGCCGTCTTTTTATCAATCGGCACGTCCATTACGGGGCATATTACTTTAGCTGGCACAATTACTTACCCCTCACGTTATTTAGTTCATAAAGGTTAAGTAATTCAGTGATTGTTTTTTCCTGGGCTTTTTTACTGCTAACCGCGCTAAGGTCATCAGCGACGTGAGTCTTTAGGTGATTTTCCAGTATTAACTTGTTGAGAGATGCTAGAGACTTTTGCATGGCGAGTGACTGCGTCAGAATATCCATACAGTATTTTTCGCTTTCAATCATCTTTTCCAAGCCCTTCATCTGGCCTTGGATTATCCTGC
>JBBPZG010000074.1:0-2043 GCA_038199095.1 Saccharimonadales bacterium (SeqCode) | reverse complement strand
GTCATGTACGGCTTTCATACTCATCCCTGGCTGGGCTGTCAATATACGGTCTTTTACAGATAGCTTCTGCTTGGCGTTCTGAAGTTGTACGATACGACCATTACTCTTATCAATCGCCTGTTGATACTGTTCGAATGCTGGATGATCTATTGGATAGGTAGCTTGTTCTTGTTTCAGACTAGCGATACGCCGTGTTTCCTGAGCGATACTAGTATCCTTACCTTGGTTGAAGGCGACTTTGCTAGCGGAAACTTTGAATGATTTATCGGCGGCTTTGGCACCTTTGACAGTCGCATTAGCACCAGCTTTTATACCAGGTGCTAATTCACGGGCTGTCTGTCCAAGGAGGGCAGGGGCAGCCCCGAGAGCAGCATTACTAGCTATATCCATACCAATACGCTGGGGAGTAATTTTCTGACCTTTAGAGGCACCTTGGCCAATATCCTGTAAAGTGCCAACTGCCGTATTAGCGAGGCCAGATCGTGATGCGACACCTCTAATGCCAGCACCAGTAATCCTACCAGCGACGTTATCCACGAGCTTTATACCGTTAATTGCTTTGTCATACTTCGCTAAGTTATTGACGACTATCCCGCCCTTAGCAGCTTTTACGCCCGTTTCAACGCCTTTAAGAGCAGCACCAGGAGCCAGAAATTGGGCAGTGTCACCAGTAAACTGACCGACTTTATAGGCAGGACTTACACCCTGTTGTTTAGCAAATCTGTCTATGCCTTGAGCAGTAGTATTGAGGCCTTTACTAAACCTATTTGTACCAAGTCCAGGTGTAGCCAGGTCATATAAGCCAGATAATGCCTGTCCAGTACCGACTGCACTCCGACTAAGTCCAAGTCCAAAACCTTCAGCGGCTTTCGGAGCAGTGTGGGTAAGAGTGGGTAGAATCTGTTTAACTGGATTGAAGTTTTGAACCGGTGTCGGTGCTTGTAATGACTGCATAAACTGCTGACGCTGTGGTACTGTCTGCAAGCCTCTTTGGACGTACTGTGGATGGCTCAAGGCTTGTTGTACCTGTGGACTGGTAGTTTGTACCATATGAATACCAGCGGCGTTATTAAAGGCTTGGTGGAGTCCATTACCAACCTGGCTAGCAAATGACGGCATTTGAGGTACTTGTACCGGCTGTCTCATAACCGGCGCGCCTGGCCGCATCACACCGAAACCTGGTTGTCCTTGCTGTGGCAGGAACGTCCGGGCTACTGGCCGACTGGCTGCTTGTGGTGCTGGCGTCTGGACAGGAGCAGGTCTGCTATATGTCGCCCCATGGTCAAATGGGTTTAGCTGCCGTTGTATGCCTCCGACTATGTTGCCTAAGTTAAATCCCATATCTGGCGATACCTATTCCCTTAGACGAGTTGGTGTTGTTCGGCGGCTTGTTTCTTTAGTAAGTCGTAGAAGGCTGCCGTCGGGTCACTGGCGGCATTTTGCGGTTGGTTACTGGTAGCACCGACTTGGGCTGCTTGAGCCTGGAAAGCTTTCATGTCAGGTGTCTGGCCGTTGATGTTTTGCATCTGGTAAGCCGGTTCGGCGTACTGGCTACTCAGTCCCTGCTGTTCGGCAATTAGCCGCTGTATCGCATCATTACTAGCAGTCTGTGTCTGGTAGTTGCCACCATTCGCCATGTTGAGTTGGTTTTGGGTTTGTCCGATAGCCTGGTGGTAGGCAATCTTTTGCTGATCAATGGAACTGATTAAACTGCTCAGCTTGTCATTCTGCTGATTTTTCAAGCTAGCATAGCCTGTATCGTACTGGCGCTTGGCGTCTTTCCGAGCTTGGTCGATATTGCTGTAGTTAGTCGCCGCTGTGTCAGTCGCACCTTTGGTTTGCCGTCCAGCGTCCTGAGACACGGCGTAAGGGGCTAGTATGTCTCCGGCAGATCCGGTGCCACCAAGCAGGCTTTGCAGACTTTGGTAGCCGTTACGAGCATTAGCACCGATATTGTTAAGGCTGCTTTCGTAGGCTTTGGTAGCTTCAACACCTTGGCGGTCATAATTCTGATTCTGGCCGTTTAACTGGTCTTGGAGGGCG
>JBBPZG010000073.1:0-6737 GCA_038199095.1 Saccharimonadales bacterium (SeqCode) | reverse complement strand
ACTTGCCCCTCACGTTATTTAGTTCATAAAGGTTAAGTAATTCAGTGATTGCTTTTTCCTGGGCTTTTTTACTGCTAACCGCGTTAAGGTCATCAGCGACGTGAGTCTTTAGGTGATTTTCCAGTATTAACTTGTTGAGGGATGCTAGAGACTTTTGCATGGCGAGTGATTGCGTCAGAATATCCATACAGTATTTTTCGCTTTCAATCATCTTTTCCAAGCCCTTCATCTGGCCTTGGATTATCCTGCTGCGGTGTAAGGCGCGTCGTTTAATGTCTGCTATCATAACTCTAGTATAGTACCCCATGGGGGTATATGTAAAGAAGTTTTAATTAAATCCGCCTTTACTACTTAAGCTCTTACTGAACGGCTTCATTTATCGGAGTGTTTTTAGGGCCAGCAAAGGACTCCGGTGCACGTTTATTGCTGACGTTGTTAAAGTAGAACTTCTCAATTTTAGTTTGGTCAAAGCTGGATAAGTTAAATGTTTGCGTCCAGCTAGCTAATTCTATCGGATACTTATTGTCTGCCCGCGGCGTTAAGATCGCTTTGCCTGGATTGAAGTTCTTATCAGCATACGGTGGTGCAAGTAATCCCTGAAGCTTACTTATTTGGTTCTGAGCCAAGCCAGGCTTGTATGCAACAACTACACCGCCATGTTCTTCATTGTGGAGGAATATTTCAGGTGGCAGCTCTTGGGTGTATGCACCCCACTCAGCAGGGGCTGAAGCATCTTGATAGTGGGGCCCGGAGCTAGGCAGTTCCGAATTATAATTTACGTGGGTAGCGCCCTCAGCTATATGCTGCTCGCCTTGGCTCTTGTGAGTTACCACACCCATCAATTTGTCATTATGCTTTGGCTTAGGCCTAGCCAGATAACTCACTGAGAAACCAATTAATATCAGTACTAGTACTCCGTAAAATACTCGGTTGCTCATACTATCTCCTTGTTTACTTTATGCAGTTGTTCCGTAACCAGATAAGTAAATTGCATTACTGTGCCCTACCTCTACTTTGATTTGTATTCGCTATAGCTTTGACTATGACGTTATAATCAAATGTTGATACCAGATTAGCTGCTTGGGTTTGCAGAAACATTTTATATAATCCTGGGCGCGGAAAAATAAGGGTGGACAGTACAAGTCCTGATTGGTGACTAGTATCCGTCGGCTCCGAGTTTGCAGTAACTAGATCAAGGTTTGGACCGAAGGCCGCTACTCTACCCATGCTACCTCGATAGTCCTGTAAGTTCTTGTATGGCGCACCGTTTTTATTGATGCTGATAGCGATCGAGCTGGGCTCGGCTGCGTTAAAGTACGTGATGGGCTTGGAGCCGGGGCTGTCGTCTGATGAGAAGAAAAAGCTTGTATCGAACCCGTCGGCACTACTAGCCAGCTTTTCACTCGTTTGTGGTGTCGCAGTGTACTTGCTCATGTCACCGGCCCTAACATCCACATAGGGTGCAGACTGCATTTTATTACCATCTGATGTCTTAGGAGCATTAGCAGCAGTAAATTGCGTAAACAGCCTGTACGGTCCGTCGGTAGGGACCTGGAAGTTGGGAATAGTAAAGGTACCCATACTTCCATCGTACTGCGGATGAATGCGCTGAAAGTTAGTACGGTCTTTTCGTATCACATATACCATTAGGGTGCCTTCATCTGAGCTATTAAAAGCTTTAAAAGTGCGGTTACGGTAGTTAATGGTAAAGCGTAGCGGAATGGCTTTATTCACGGGGTAAGTAACACCTGATAGAAGGTTAAGTCGGTAGGATGAGTTTACGGGGGTAGTAGAATTATGGCTCTTAATTGCAGAGCTCGCTAAGTCAGATCTAGTTTTTTGCAAGGCGCCTACACCTACAACGCCAGCACTTATGACAAGTATCAATAATCCTAGGATGTAGCGTTTACGCATTACAATATGACCCCGCAAATACTAATAGATATACGAGTATGCACTGGCTTGCTCCGCTGTTAACGTACGTTGGCTAACCACGTTCCAGCCTTTTACGTTCATGTCAGAAACTTTTACTGTACCGTCGGGTAAGACGTCCTCTACAAAACCAACGTGACCATACTGGGCATAGTAGGCTGACAGTATTGATGGCGGCGTCCAGATTATTGCACCTTTATGAGGTACACTACCCGTCGATAGGCCAGCTTTTTGAGCGAGCGCCACCCAAGTTATGGCATTGCCCAAGTTGCTCGGCACAGGGCTGCCGATCTGCTGGCGGCGGAGAGCTGCGTAATAGGTACACTGACCAAAGTCGTACCCACTGGTGCCGTAGACGGGAGCATTCCCGCCCCAGGCAAAACCACCACCTAAACTGCTCAGAGTAGCACTGGCAAAAGTAGGTATAGGTTGGCTACCACCCGGTATAACAATGAGGTCGCCGATAGTCAAGCCAGCTATTTCAGCATCGTTAAAAGTAGTAATCCGATCTCTGTTTGCCTGGAACTTTTTTGCTAAGCTATCGGGTGTGTCCCCGGTTTGAACTTTGTATACGATGCCGTTGCTGATGGGAGAAATAAGCAACACTTTACCGCTTACCACACTATTACCAGTGAGGTCATTCGACCATCGGATGCTATCAGAAGTTACGCTAAACTTAGCCGCCAGATTTGAGATCGTGTCTCCTGACTGCGTTGTGTATTTCTGGATATCGGCTTTGGTTTTCATGGCAGTACCAATTACTATCGGCTTTTCGGTAACCGGTCCACTGCTAACAGGCGAAACTGACTGAACATCGGCACTATCCGCCTCATTATGCACGGCTGTGCTTTCGGGTAAGTTGGTAAGATGAGTTACCGTTTCGGCAATATCGGTAGATGACACGGTATCGACAGGATTAGACACGGTGGGACTACTAGAGACTGCGGTCAAAGGAGTATGAACTAGTGGCTTAGCCTTACCATTCAGTAATACAACCCCACTGATCGCAATGAACGCCATAATACTCCCAATGATGATAGCGGGACGTAATGTTATACGCCTATTATTCTTCCGATCCGTAATTTTACCACTAGTATGCTGCTTGGACGGCGGCCATGTATTGGCTACTTCTGCATTGAGTCCACGTAATGTGTTTTGATTTGTGGGATACTTCAAGCGCAGCCTCCTTACATACCCATGTTGGACATATCGCTGCCATTGGCACTGCTTTGTGTTTTGTAACCCCACTGTGTCTGCCAGCTTCGCATCTCGTTAATTTCACTAGTCTGGGCAGTGACGATGTTCTGAGCTAGATCTTTAACCTCTTGGTGCTTGGCATTGGTTAGAGCTAAGCTAGCCATATCTATTGCCCCTTGGTGGTGGCTCATCATTTCACTAATGAAAGTCTTGTCGAAGTCATCGCCCGTTTTGCCTTTTAGTGTAGCGGTCATACTGTCCATAGACATCGAATTACCGCTCATATTCATGTTCATGGCGCCGGTTGACGAGGTTGTTCCGGGGCTTGCAGCTGGTTTACTGGTATTCATGGCATACGCTTTCATGAGGTCTGTATGATTACCGTTTACAGCGTAGGCAGCCACGCTACCACTGGCAACAACACCGATGATTAACCCGATGACACCAAAAATTGCTGATTTGTTCATTTTTCATTCTCCAATACACAAATTACGACTTATAGATAACAACAGAGAAGCTGCTGTTTATAAGCCGTCAGCGTAGTGGCCGCAAAGTGCTACTAAATCAGGTGGTCGCCAACTGCTTAGTAATGACAAAACCTTAACTACAAAGGTAAGTACTACGAGGGTGAGTAGAGAGGCGGCAATATACGCCGCAGGTTCGGGGGATTCATCGTTGCGCTCAACTTGTAGCAGTCCCTCCTGCTTATTGCCGGGAAGGCCGGAATTACATACACCTTGACACTGCACCACGCTAGAGCCATGTCCACCCATATCCGTCATGCTACTCGTATTAGTCAGGGCAACGTGGTTTAAGCTCAAACCAAACACGGCAAAGGCGCTAAGAAGCGCGACTTTTAGAAACTGTAACCCTCTAAGACTTAGCATTAAAGGTATTATACCGCATTCCGTAGTGCTGCAAGTATCGTTAGGGGGTAAATGATACATGGTTGGGTGATGAAGCCATCGACATCCAGTGGGTCTTTGCAGAAAGGGACGATCACCCGGTCGCCGGTCTTCAGAGTCGGTATTTTTATCACCTCGTTACTCATCTTGTCTTAAATAACTAACGTAAGTATGCATACTGAACCCATTGCATATCTCCTCCTCATAGTCAAAGCCAAACTGGTGAGTGCCAGGCAGTAGTTCTTGTACCTAAGTGTACCAATAGGTACACTTAGGTACACTGACGAATAAAACTGCTGGTTGGTGGCCGCCAGCTTGGATTGTAACGGGGAGGAGAGAAGCAATGGAGAGAAGCCAGTCTATGTCTCAAGATAAACGGTTATGGATAGTACTCGGGCTAAATCTAGCCATGGTTGGCGGTTTGGCCGCCGTCGGTATTTTGGCTCGTTCACTCGGCGTCCTCGCAGCGGGTGGCGACTATGTAGCGGACGCCGGTGCAATCGGTGTCAGTCTTTTGGCCTTACGTATTGCCAGGCATCCCCATGGCCATCCAAACGCCACTAACTATGCAGCCCTGGTTAACGTAACTTTTATGCTTATCGTCACTGTGTTAGTAATATACAGTTCGCTACACAGGCTTACCGGCAACGTCATACGGATAGAAGGGCTACCCGTTTTTATCGTTAGTGCTCTAGGAGCAGTCGTCATGATATTTTCAGCCTGGCTACTTGCCAAGGGAGAAACTAAGGACTTGAATATGCGGGCCGTGCTGCTGGATACCACGGCTGATGCTGCATTCGGGGCTGGTGTGGCCATAGTCGGATTGATCGTATTTATTACAAACCGCTTCTACTGGCTGGATCCGCTCATGGCACTCGTGATTGCGCTTGTCATTTTATTCCACGCCTTAGCTCTGCTTCGTGAAGTGCTGGGTGCCTTAAAAGTCCGTAGATCAATTTAGGGGATAGCAGTGCTTGTAGCTATAGGCGGTACCTAAGTAACCTTGATTAATGGAGGCTACAACTGACGTACCTATTCGGGATCGGGAAGCTCTGAAGCTTTAACCATAGCTAGCTCTAGGGCTTTGGAACTCGAGGGTTCAACCGGCCAAAGTGATAATGAACTGCCGGCGATGAACGGATCGTACAAACGTGTGCTGCCATCCTGCATCGTAACAATCAGACCAGTGTAATCATTTGCCGAATCTATGCGGCCAAGCTTTCCGTAGTTAGTATCTAACGGGTTTTTCACATACACAATAAAGCTTTGGGGGTCAAACGTTTCGACCAACTCCTCCATACCGTAGCCTTTTTTGGGATCAAGCCCCGCAGCCCGGGTAGTCGGATTGGCGAGTCTTGGAAAACTGGTGTAGTGGAATTCCCTGGGATCCCTGCCTGGAAATGCTTGCAGCCATGTGTGAAGTTCGTCAAAGTTGACCCGCAGTTTTGCCAGTCCGGACTGGGTGGTCTCACGCATACCCTTAAGCGTACCGGTGATGAATTCATTTTCGTCAACTGCCTCGGTTTGGAAGTTACTGTACTCAATTTTATGAGCGGCGTTATGCATGCCGAGGGTAAGCCGTGAAAGCCTATTACCCTTGGGATTTAAGTATACCGTGGGTATCAGACGGCTTTCGGCCCAGCCTTCTTCTATGGCATTGCCGTGGGCCATGGGGTCTAGGAAATTAACATGCACATCAGCGACCACGCCAGCCCAAAGGAAATCTATATCTCTTACTTCTTGTGCTGTTACATCTGGATGCTTAACTGGATCGGTGCCGTGCAAGTGGGGAACGTAGCCAAACATTGTCTGGGGCTTATCTGCCGAAACGGATTCGTACGTGGCTAGCATATTGCTGACTGCTCCGTACCGTTCTTTCAGTTTACCGCTGACGCCGGTTAATGGCCCGGCAATGTATACTACGCAACTCGTTGACTCACGAATGGCTTTTGCCTTCTCTATTGACTCCGCGACCGCTGGGGTCAGATGACCCTGCGCCTCCAGCGCGGCCGTATACTGTCCGATAGACGGCCGCTGCGAAACCGTTTCGGGGTAAAGTTGCCTGTTAACGACACCTAAATTGGGAAAAGTATCGGTGATTCTAATTGGCGCTTTTAGCTGTTCGTTTGGCGGCATAGTAATTCCTTTCACGCTACTGTAAGGAATTACCCGCTCAGGAGCAAGCATGAGCAATAAAAAGGCTTCTTAACTATAGAAGCCAAATGCTTATGGTTGAGTACGTGCAATCGAATTGGAACCTAATCAGCAAGGAGCTGGTACGCTGGAAGTTGACGTATGCTGATTAAGGTAAAGTGCTTTCAAATTTTCCTTAAAGCGTACCTTCTATACAGGATCTTAGGAAGCTTTATCCGCAAATACTACTAAGCGTTCCGCAAATCGGTGTTCTGAGCTGTCCCAGCTACCCATACATGTAATTAGATTTAAATGTGAACCACTTGTGCTATTAAAGACTTCGGCTGGCTGCTCGGTTTGAGGATAACTCCTCGTTTCACGGACAACGAAGGAGATAGCTAGGCCATTGCTTTCTGTCACCATAACGGTATCACCTGGAACAAGCTTACTAAGATTACTAAACACACCAGGCTCACCGCGCAATCCATCTAGATGCCCCGCGATTACTGCAGTCCCGGTATTACCCGGCAGCGCACCATATTTATACCATCCGGCGTCAATGACGTTTGT
>JBBPZG010000072.1:0-11995 GCA_038199095.1 Saccharimonadales bacterium (SeqCode) | reverse complement strand
GCTTAATTTCCATCGCAATGCGCTGGCCAACGTTCATAGTATTACCGTGGAGGTAGGCCGAGTAGGGGGTGAACATGGTGCCCGGACTGCCAGGGATGCGCATGCTGACGTCAAAGACAACGAACTCTTCTTTGGGCGGCCCGGCAGTAACGGCACCCTGGAGGGCGAATGGGCCGATCATACCTGGTGGATAGTGCTCTTTGACGGCTGCTATAAACTTTTCACCGGCCTCGTAAGCTTTTTCTACTAAAGATTCCTTAATCGTGACTGTTTGGTGGCCGTTTTCAATGTACTGCGGGCGGACATGTTTTAGCACCTCAAGTTGTTCAGCAGCAGTAAGCCTGAGTAAGCCATCGATATTGGTCTGCCGGCGGATGTCGGTACCCATAAGCTCCAGCTCGCCGCTAAGCGGTGAATAGAAAAAATTTAGATTGAGCTGTGGTCCGACCACGAACTCTTCGATAACTGCAATGCCTAAAGAGCCTGGGGTTATGACCCCTTGGGCTATAAGTTTTTTAGCATCGCGCTGGTATGCTTCATAATTATTCACTAGGAAGAAAGCCCGCTCATAACTACGGGTCGCTTCGGCAGCTTTGACAATACAGAGCCGGTCAATATCTTTGGCGTCTTGGAACTGCTGTGGAATTGTAATGCCTGCTTTCTCGAGCAAAAAGTATTGATTGCGCTCTTCGTCGCGTTCTTCTTTGCGTACAAGTATGCGGTTACCAAAGATGGGCACCCTAAAATCATTTTCAATCTCTTTATAGTTACAATATGTCCAGAAGTAACGGCTATGCACAAAAACAGTATTAAGAGCGCGGAGTTTTTTTTGAATCTCCGGCCTGGCAACATCAGCAAATTTGTCGACAAGTATAACGTGGTCCACGCAGCCCCGGCCATCAGGCCGGGTTTTATAGTACTTTTCGTATGTTTGCGAACGGCCTCTTTCGGCCACTACAACTGTCTCAAAACCTTCTTTTTTAGCACCGAGGCAGATATCGAGCGCACTATGTCCGCCCAGACTACCAATCCGTAGATTTGCAAGGTCGTACCCTGCAATAACTTCGGCAATATCAGCTGGTGTTACCATTAACGAGCACTTTCTCTAACTGATTTGTAGCGATAGCTTCTTTGATTTCCCGGGCCAGCCGGCGTCCGGTGCTCATAGGTACGTCATAACGCAAGTCGGTGTAAGGCGAACCGTTAATGTAGGGGTTGGTGCCGGCCACGATCCGGGCTGATATCTCAAAGACGTAAAACTGCATATCTGGTGTCACCACCATTTCCAGGCAAAACGGCCCGATTAAACCCTTTGGCTCTAGTTTCAAAGAAGCTTCAATGACCCGGTCGCCCATATCGAAGATTTCGTGGAGCATCGACTCCCTTGCCACCAGCGGCATATTACCCATAATGTTATACGAGCTCTCGAGATTGAGGTCAAGCTGGTCCTTAGCCGAGATCCGACCGATGGAGTCGACATTAGTTTCATAGCGCTTATCCATGCTCATGACTTCCAGCTCGTCGTTCAAGGGAGAGTAAAAGTAATGCACGTAGAGCGGCGCGCCTACTATATACTCCTGGATGATATAGCTGCGGGCGGCATGCGGCGCAATCTTTAATCGGAACTCATCGGCATTGCTGGCCAGAAAGTAACCCTTGCCGCCCCCGGCACCATTAAACTTGATGATGCAGGGACCATCGATATCATCGGCTTCTTCATATAGCTTAGGTAGTGTCAAGCCGGCCTTTTTGAGCCATTTACGTTGGTGTATGCGACTTTCTTCCCACGGCAAGATGCGTTTATTGCCAAAATACTTAACTGACATTTTTTCAAGTTCATGCAAGCCAACCGCATTGAACAAAGAACCGTGGGGTATGAGGATGACATTTTCGGCAACCAGTTTTTTCTCGAGCGATAAAATATCTTTGAAACTGTCGATCTCCAAAATAGTGTCGGCGACGCGGAACGAGCGGTAGGGGCGGGTTTTGCCTTTTTCGCAGATCAGTATCGTCTCAAAACCTTCGTCACGCGCCCCTTTGAGAATTTGCAGCGCCGAATGACTTCCGAGTGTAGCAATTTTAAACTTTTTGGAAGGTTTCTTTACCGCAGTCATTGTCCCTCGAGTTCCGACTTAATTAGGCAAGTATACACCCCGCCAAATAACAAATCCAGCAATATTGCTCATGCTTGCATGTGATATATGACTTCTTCATAATGCACGCCTATGCACGGACGGCACTATCCTGGTTTGCTTATATTATCCTCCGGCAGTGGCACCACTGCTGAGGCGGTCATACATGCTACTAAAACTGGCGAGTTAAGTATGGAAGTCGCTGGCGTCGTCTCCAACAATGAGCACCCCGGCGTATTTGACAAGGTAGACCGCTTGAATGAGCAGTACGGCCTCAAAATTGAAAAAGCGCATATCACCAGTCCCCAAAAAGGCGAGCAAACCGTGGCCGAGTCTCAGCACATAGTTGATTTTATGCATCATTTAGGTGTAAAAAGAGTAGTCCTGCTCGGCTATCTGCGAAAGGTTGTCGGACCACTTTTGACAAAACCACTTTGGATTGTCAATTCCCACCCAGGGCCGTTACCGGCGACAGGTGGTCTGATCGGCGCTACGGTTCAGCAGCGCGTGCTCGACCTTGGTTTAACCCATTCAGCGCATACAATCCACCACGTGGACGAAGACTACGATACTGGCCAAGTGATTGCTGCACACAAAGTGCCTGTACAGCCAGGCGATGATAAGGATAGCCTGTTTCAGGCTGTGCAGTCGACCGAAAAAAGCTGGACACCAAGAGTACTTAATGACCTCCTTTTAAGTGAACAGCGCTCAAAAACTACTCACTGAGCTGGCGTGTCCAGTAGGTATATACACTCAGTGCTTTCTGTGCAGCCAGGCCAGTATAACGTAACTCCGGTTCGGCAATAAGCCGCACTTCTGTGGGGCTAAACTGCTTATAATAAGCCGCTATACTCTTGTCTTTTTGCACTACTTCAATAAGTGATAACTGCCGTTTCAAGGCTCCATGGGCAAGCTTTCTGGATGTCTCGTGGGCGCTAGTATGGCCGTACTTTTCGAGGAGTAGATAGAGCGGCTCAGCGGCGATAGCGCCGCCGCTCATGTGCAGGTTTCGTTGCATATTTTCGGTGTCGACTTCTAGTTTGCCCATGACCCGGTTCAGCCGTTCGGCCATAGAGGCAACTAAACCCAAAGTTACAGGGTAGAAACGGGCCGAGGCTGAGTCAGTCAGGTCACGTTGGTGTTCGCTGACGATATTGAGATTAGCGTTGATTAGCTGGGCGTTGACCTGTTTCGACATACTAATGACGTTTTCAAAGTTCCAGGGATTACGCTTGTGGGCCATGGTAGAACTGCCGGTCTGGCCGTGCTCAAATCGCTCACGGACTTCGGCGATTTCGGAACGCTGCAAGTGGCGCATATCGTGGGATAAGTTGGCCATGATGTTGGCCATGATTGCTAATTCATCGAGCAGGCGGACAATATTTTCGGCAGGTACAATTTGCTTGGAATAGGGGGCAGCTTGTAGGCCCAACCGGCCTAGGAGCTTCTGTTCAAAATCGAGGGGGTCGTCTACAAAGACACTCAGGGCATTGTAGGCGCCGACCGCACCAGAGAACTTACCCTTCAGATTTGTGCTCAAATCCGAAACCGTCTGCATGCTTTCGCCCAGCCGGCTGACGTACTCCGCGAGAGCAAAGCCAAAGGTTATCGGTACGGCGTGCTGACCATGGGTCCGTCCTACCTGAACCGTGTGAGCGTATTGGTTCGTTAAGCCAAGCAGCGTTTCAAGCAGAGCTTTTGTACGGGGAAGCAGTAAATCGGTGACTGCTGTCCGTAATTGGAGCGCCATAGCCGTCGAAACAATATCGTACGACGTAGCTCCAAAGTGCACATATGGCTGGGCTGCTTCGGGGAGTTGCTGTTTTATACAATTAACTAATGCCTTGATGTCGTGTTTAGTAGTCTGCTCTTCAATATGTACCGCCTGGGCAGTGACGTTGCGGGCGGCCGCTTCAATTTTCTTTGCTACTGCCGAGGTACAGATTTTGAAGTCCGCCAAAGTGTGCGCCAATGCGGCTTCAACATAGGCTTGAAAGGCAATCCGGCTTTCTTCTGATAAACAGCGGGCAATTTCCGGGTCGTAGTAGCGCCCGTCAAGCGGGTCTAGGGCGCTGTAATTAGGCTGGTCGGCAACTTTAGGTAATGTGATAGGCTTCATAATAAATCAGCCAAGGCATTTACAATATTTGCTTCTATGCGAGTTAAAGGATCTCCTTGGGCCGGTTTTACTAATTGTTTTCCAGTCAGCTGTTCAAAAAGCTCAATGTAGCGCTCCGATGCTGCCTGCACAAAGTCAGCCGGAATTTGCGGCATAGTCTGGCCCTCCAAGCCTTGGAAGCCCTGGGCTATCAGCCATTCACGAATAAATTCTTTTGATAATTGACGTTGGCGCTGACCTGAACTTTGTAGTTCGTGGTAGCTGTCGGCATAAAAGTATCGGGATGAGTCGGGGGTGTGAATTTCGTCCATCAACAATAATTGGCCGTCTTTTTTGCCAAATTCATATTTAGTATCCACCAGAATTAAGCCTTTGGCAACTGCCATGTCGGTGCCTCTGGCAAAGAGTTGTAAGGCATACTGCTCTATCTGTTCGTAGTCATTAGCCGGAATAATACCCCGGGCAATAATTTCTTCGCGGGAAATATCTTCATCATGGCCGCTTTCGGCATGCGTAGCCGGGGTGATTATCGGCTCGGTAAACTTTTCGTTTTCTTTCATGGCTGCCGGAAGTGTAACGCCGCATAAAGTGCGCTTGCCGGCTTTGTATTCCCGCCAGGCGTGCCCCGTCAGGTAGCCGCGCACCACCACCTCTATTTTGTAGGCTTGGCATTTATGACCCAGCACTACATTCGGATCGGGCGAACTAATGAGCCAATTAGGGATAATGTCCTTGGTGGCATCCAGAAAATAAGCGGCAATTTGGCTTAGTACCTGGCCCTTGTAGGGAATCAGCACCGGCAACAAAAAATCAAAGGCCGAAATCCGGTCTGTGACAACCATAGCTAAGTATTTGTCATTGATTGTATAGACATCTCGCACGCTACCCTTAAAAAACCCTGTTTGTTTAGGAAACTGGAAATGTGTTTCGGCAATTGTCTGCTCAGCCATAGTTGAACCCTTTACATATCTCCTTCCCCTGGTGAAAGCCAAGCTGGTGAGTGCCAGGCAGTAGTTCTTGGGAGGAAGCGTACCCGTAAGGTACACTGACGAGCAAAACTGCTGTCTGGTGCCATCAGATTGGATTGCAACGGGAAGGAGATATGCCAGGGGTTCATTATTCCTATTGTTAAGTACGCAGGCAAAAAGCGCAAGCTTGCGGTATGATTACAGCATGAATGGGCAGCAGACTATTGGCATTGTTGGTGGGGGACAACTAGGCCGTATGCTGACGCTGGCGGCATTGCCGCTTGGCTTTAAAGTAGTCGTGGTTGACCCCAGTCCAGGCTGTCCGGCTTCGCAAGTGGGGGCTGAGCAAATTATAGCTAATTTGTATGATGCTAAAGCTCTCAAAAAGTTGGCTGAGAAAGCCGACTATTTGACCATCGAGATTGAACACCTGGATGCGAACATACTTGAACAGGTAGCTGCTTCGGGGACTCCAATAAACCCCACTCCCAAAACCATAAAGTTAATCCAGGATAAGTTTGCTCAGAAAAGATTTTTGCATAAAGCAGGCATACCGGTAGCGCCTTTTGCCGAGGTCGCCGACGCGGAATCTGCCAAAGCCGTGCTCGAAGCTTTCGGCGGCAAGATGCTCATCAAGACAAAATACGGGGCTTACGACGGCCGGGGAAATATGGTTATCAAAAAGGCCGGGGATATTGCCGCGGCCTTCAAAACCTTCAAAGGCCAACAACTCTACGCCGAACAGTACATACCCTTCGTTAAAGAGCTAGCCGTCCTAGTGGCGCGCGATTTCCGAGGTGCGACCTTGGAATATCCGATAGTAGAAACCATTCATGAGCGTAATATTTGTGTTAAGGTTTTGGCGCCTGCTCCCAGCTCAGAATCTGTGCGCAAGCAGGCTGAATCAATTGGCAATAAAGTAGCGAAATTACTCGACGGGGCAGGGGTGTTTGCTATCGAAATGTTTTTGACTAAAGCAGGACAGGTACTGGTTAACGAAATCGCCCCGCGGGTGCATAATTCCGGCCACCAGACTATAGAAGCTAACCGCACCTCACAATTTGAACAGCATATCCGGGCTATTAGCGGCTTGCCGCTCGGCTCGGTCGACTTAGTTGTACCCGCCGCAGTCATGATTAACATCCTGGGCAGGCGCAATGGAACTACGGAAGTGAAAGGCCTTGCGAAAGCTCTGTCAAACCCCCATACTAACGTGCATATTTACGGTAAATCTCCAACCAAGGTTGACCGTAAAATGGGACATATAACGGCCACAGGCAAAACACTTACCGAAGCGCGGCGCCGGGCGACCCAGGCTAGACAACAGCTATCTATATAGGAGGGGTTATGGCAGAGCCAATCATAGGCATCATTATGGGATCTGACTCAGACCTAGACATAATGTCCGCCGCAGCCAGAACACTTGGTGAATTTGAGGTGGCCTATGAGGTCAGAATCATCTCTGCCCACCGTACCCCCGATGTTATGGCGGCATATGCTGGTGAAGCCAAGGACCGCGGCCTAAAAATAATCATTGCCGGTGCCGGCGGCTCGGCCCACTTACCGGGCATGACCGCCTCTCATACACCTTTACCTGTCATAGCCGTCCCCGTTAAACGTGATAACCACGACCATGAAGCCCTCTGGTCCAATATCAAAATGCCTGGCGGCATTCCCCTCGCCACCATGCCCGAAAACGGCGCCAAAAACGCCGCCCTCCTCGCCATCGAAATCCTATCTTTGTCAGATCCGGCTCTGTCCCAAAAATACGCAGCTTTTCGCCAAAAACAGCATGATGATGTCCTTGCTACCGACCAACATATTCAGTCCGAAGGCTGGCAAAGCACAATTAAATAACAGATGCTTACCACTAGCAATATACATTTGGCGCTATTTAATATACTATTTTTATATAGGAGGTTTTATGCATTTCGAAAACGGAATTCTAGTTTCCAACAATGAAGTCGAAGAGTCTGCCCTTCAGACTGCGGCTTACTATGCGAGGGCAAGTCAAGAAGAAGACTGGATGAGGGAGCCGGAGTATGGACCGTTAGATGAAGATCGTTCAAAGCTTGCAATCCAGGGTTTCGGAATACTTTCGCAAATTTCCGAGCGTATAGGGCTGGAGAAGAGCAAAGAGGCAATGGATTACCTTGTACATATAGCTTTAGTGGGTCTTGAGGCAAGTAAATAAAGCGCATATACACTAAATCGTTACTCACTGTATTTAGTAGACCCGTTTCTTTCTAGTCACTTGTATTTATTCACTAGTTACCTCATAATTTTCAGTAGAAATGGAGGGATGTGTGGCTGTCGCTCATGGTAATTTATTACATTCTTCTAGCCATGAAGAGCCACGTCTTTTGACGCTCGATTTTGACGGTACTTTAGCTTTGACATCCCAAAAGCCGCCTGGCGGCCATGATGTAAACGATGCTTACGGCGAGGCGATAGGTGAGCGTTTAGGTGCAGCGAGCCAGGTTGCTTTTATGCATAGAGGTCATGATCATGAGATGCCAGCAGAAATCCTAGAACGGTTTATCGATGCTTCGTCTGAGGAGTTTAAAGATACCGTGGAGTATGTGGTACGCCGTAAATTAGAGATCTTAACCACCCAAATGGGTGATCCCCTACCTGGGGGAGATGGCTGGCCTCGACCTACTGATGGATTCGTAGCATTTTGGGAAGATTTCAATGGAGTCAAAGCCATTCGGCCCAATATCGGTTCCGCAATCATTTCTGCAGGCCATACTAAGTTTCAGCAACGAGCATTTGATATGTGGGGATTACCGTATCCAGACATGTTCTATACCGATGATACGCTAGGGCAGCTGGCATTAGACCTACCACTAGAACTACAGGCGAAGCCAGCGAGCTTAATGATGGAACTGGCTAAGAGCAGTTGGGCTTATGCCTTAAAGCATAAGGGCTACGATTTAGCGTCTCATATACAGACTATTGAAAACCCCAGTCTGATTCCGGCCTTACACGTAGGCGATGCCGATAAAGACCGTCAATTAGCAGAAAAGAGTGGTGCTGACTTCGTTCTTATCGATGAGCTGGAACAAGCTGCGTCCTGGCAAAAAGTGCGGACTTCTAGATTGTTGGCTCCCCTTATGCTGAGCGAGGTTATACTAGATGCCTAATAACTGGTACATTATAACCGGTGGGCCGTCAACCGGTAAGACCACATTGCTGCAAGAGTTAGAGTTGCTTGGGCATAAAACCGTGCCGGAAGCTGCCCGTACCTGGATTGACGAAAACCTTGGCCGAGGCATCTCAGTGAAGCAACTTAGAGCCGATGAATATAAGTTTCAGCAAGATATCGCAAAATTGAAGGCCAAAATCGAGCGTGCCATTGATGCTGACGCCTTAACCTTTTTTGACCGCGGTATGCACGATACATTAGCCTTTATGCGCCACTACGGCTTTCCTATCGAAGGTTGGATCGTAAAACTAGCCGAAAAATCACAGTATAAAAAAGTATTCCTACTGGAGCCATTAGCCTTTTATGAGCGAGATTATGCTCGGACCGAGGATCAACATTTTCTTAATAAAATACCTCAGTTACTCCATGATGTTTATACCGAATTCGGCATGAAACCGATTAGTGTACCGCCTATAAGTCCGGCAGAAAGGGCAAAATTTATCTTGCACCACATCGGCGTTGCTGAGGGAGCACAATTTGGCTAAAAAACTATCTTATCACCAAACCGTCAATTATACCCAGGCGGACCCGATGAAGGTATTTGCCCAGAAACAAGGTTTGGCAACAGCTGGCAATATGCCCGCGGGCTTCAAAGAAATTAGTGGCACCCGGGGCGAGTCAGCCTATGTTTTTGATATGGGAGAGATGAAGGGAGCGTTTGTACAGGAAGGTTTAGGCACCAAGAGCCTGGTAGCCCAAGCAGTTTACCAAGAAACTAAGCAGTCGTTTTTTGCAGCCATTGCCCAGGATACGGTGGCCTGCATAATCAATGACCTGGTCAGTGTTGGGGCTACGCCGGTTGTGCTCAATGCGTACTGGTCATCGAGCTCCTATGAATGGCTGACTGACGAGCAGTTAGCACAAGACTTTATAACTGGCTGGCGTGAAGCCTGTGACAAGGCCCGCGTTGTTTGGGGTGGCGGCGAGACTCAAGCGCTTTCAGGTGTCGTGGTTCCAAACGCCCTAGAGTTTGCCGGTTCGGCATTTGGGATTATTCCGCGGCAGCAGCAACTTGTGCAGGGAAGTAACCTCCAGGCGGGTGATAAAATCGTATTGATTGCCGCAAGCGGGGTTCACGCCAACGGTATTAGCCTGATACGCCAGCTAGCTGAACAGCTACCTGAAGGATACCAGACTGTTCTGGAAGACGGTACGGTATTCGGTGAAGCTGTGCTGACACCTACACCACTTTATGCCCAGCTAGTCACAGAGCTATTCAAAGCAGGCGTCGATGTCCATTACCTCTCACATATTACCGGCCATGGCTGGCGCAAACTTATGCGCGCCGATGCGCAGTTTACGTATCGTATGTTGGTGTTACCGCCGGTTCAGGAGATATTTAACTTTGTCGCGAAACACGCTAATAACGACAATAAAGAAATGTACGGCACTTATAACATGGGTGCCGGCTATGCGGTCTATGTGCCGGTTGGTGACGCTGACAAGGTAGTCAGTATTGCTAGCCAGTGTGGACTGGACGGCTGGGTAGCAGGCAGCGTCGAGGCCGGCCCCAAACAGGTCATTATTGAGCCCAACGGCATTAACTATGACGGTAGCGATTTGGAGTTACGTTAGTGCAGGTTTACCGCGGCTTTTCGGCATTATCAGCCTTCCGTACGCGCAAGCTGCTTAAGCAATTGCAGGTTATCGATAATAGCATTACCGGCCTAACAAACGAGTACGTTCACTTTGTTGACACGGCTACAGATTTGTCGGCTACAGAAGAGCAGGAGCTTAAAGCTCTTCTAACTTATGGCATAGCCGAGCATGCCCAGCCTGAAGGACACATCTATGTCGTGGTGCCCCGCCCGGGTACAATCTCTTCTTGGTCTTCTAAAGCAACTGATATTGCCCTCAATGCCGGTCTGGCAAGTGTTAAACGTATAGAGCGCGGTACTGCCTACTACATCACGGCCACATCTTCATGGGATATAAAAAAAATCGGAACCTTACTGCATGACCGCATGGTCGAATCGGTGCTTAGTAGTTTCGGTGAGGCGGTAGCGCTGTTTGCAGATGCGGCGCCAAAACCGCTGAAGATAATTGATATACAGGATGAGGGCAAACGTGCCTTAGAAACAGCAAACAAGTCCTTGGGATTGGCTTTAGCGGTTGATGAAATTGACTATTTATTCTCGGCTTACTCGGACCTTAAGCGTAACCCTACTGATGTGGAGCTTATGATGTTTTCGGTAGTTAATAGCGAGCACTGCCGGCATAAGATTTTTAATGCCGACTGGGTAGCCGACGGCCAAAAACAACCAAAGTCTCTCTTTAAAATGATCAAAAATACTTATGAAAAAAATAGGGAAGACGTACTCTCCGCCTACTCGGACAATGCCGCAGTCCTCAAGGGTAAAACCGCGAGCCGATTTTTTGCCGATCACAATACTAAGACTTTTCAGTATCATCATGAACCTATTCATAGCGTCATCAAAGTTGAGACCCACAATCACCCGACGGCAATTGCCCCAGGACCTGGCGCAGCTACAGGTATTGGTGGTGAAATTCGCGATGAAGCAGCTACTGGCAGGGGTGCCAAAGCCAAAATGGGGCTTAGCGGCTTTACAGTTTCCAATTTATGTATCCCCAACGCCTTACAGCCCTGGGAAAAGCCTTATGGCAAACCAGACCGGATCGTTTCGGCACTTGATATTATGCTCGACGCACCAATTGGCGGCGCAGCCTATGCCAACGAGTTCGGCAGGCCAAATGTCGCCGGTTATTTCCGAACTTATGAAGAGCAGGGTACAGCCGTTAACTGGGGTTATCATAAACCAATCATGATCGCCGGCGGTTTAGGCAATATTCGTGATCCTCATGTTCAAAAACAAACTATACCAGATGGAGCACATATTATTGTGCTAGGTGGGCCTTCCATGTTAATTGGACTAGGCGGGGGGGCCGCGGCTAGCATGCAGACAGGTCAGAGCGCCGAAACACTTGACTTTGCATCAGTCCAAAGAGCAAATGCCGAGATGGAGCGGCGCTGTCAAGAAGTAATTGATGCATGTTGGGCTCAAGGTGATAATAATCCAATCATCACTATCCATGATGTTGGGGCAGGTGGTTTATCAAATGCCTTGCCGGAACTCGTGCATGATTCCGGCCGCGGGGCGTTATTCGAATTGCGCAGCCTACCTACGGCAGAAGCCAGCCTTTCACCGATGGAAATATGGAGTAATGAGTCGCAAGAACGGTATGTGCTTGCTATCAATGATGAAAACTTACCTGGTTTTGAAGCGATTTGCGACCGGGAGCGTTGCCCTTTTGCAGTCGTGGGTAAAGCTACTAAAAACCAACAGTTAGTACTACACGATGCCTTATTTGATAATAGTCCCATCGATGTGCCTATGTCAGTCTTATTTGGTAAGCCACCTAAAATGACTAAGAATTTCAAGACCATTAAGCCAAGCTCAGGCCCACTTGATTTCGGACAAGTTGGCCTCTCGGAAGCAGTAGAACGCGTGCTGCATGTACCATCTGTGGGAAGTAAAAAATTCCTAATCACTATCGGTGACCGTACGGTGGGGGGGCTGATCACCCGCGACCAGATGGTAGGGCCCTG
>JBBPZG010000071.1:0-4943 GCA_038199095.1 Saccharimonadales bacterium (SeqCode) | reverse complement strand
CCTCTCTCCACCCTCAAACCAAACCTCTCTTTCTCCTCATTCTTTTTTGGTGGCAAAAAAGAACCAAAAAAGCCACCGCATGGACGGGATACATAATTGACTGGGTCCCAGCCTTCGCCGGGATGACGTGGGGGAGGCGTGGCTTATACTGAAGGGATGTTCTACTACTTTGTTTGGGTGAGAAGTAGCCGCTACCACGGTAGCGAGCCGCTGACTTATGCCCATGATAAAAAACTAGCGACCGGCAGTATTGTGCAGGTGGAGATGCAGAAAGAATTGGTGCTCGGGGTGGTGAGCGGCCCAACAAGCCAGCCGCGCTTTCAAACCAAAGCTATTGCTAAAGTATTTGATCTGCCTCCTATTCCAGCCCACTTGCTAAAGCTGGCCGCCTGGCTCAAAGCTTACTATCCCGCCCCTTTAGGCATCATTACCCAGCAACTAATACCGGCCAGCTTAACCCAAAAACAGCTGACCTCTTCCACCGCCACACAAGACATTGCAGGGTACGACCTTGCAATGCTACCGCCATTAACTGATGAGCAACAGACTGCCTTGGCGGCCATGGCCGAACGAAACAGTTACCTACTGCACGGCACGACCGGCAGCGGCAAAACCCGCTTATATATAGAGTTGGCAGCTAGGGCTATTGCTAACGGCAAGTCGGCAATTATCCTGACACCAGAGATTAGTCTGACCACCCAGCTCGCTAGCAGCTTTCAGCAAGTCTTTGGCAAACGCGTAATCGTCATGCACTCCCAGCAGGCGCCGAGTGAGCGCCGGAGTGCCTGGCTAACCAGTTTGCGGGCACGTGAGCCAATCATTATTATCGGGCCGCGCTCGGCGCTATTTTGCCCCATCCAAAAGCTTGGTCTGATAGTACTCGACGAAGCCCACGAAGCTGCCTACAAGCAGGAGCAGGCGCCGCAGTACCAGACTGGCCGCGTCGCTGCCTACCTGGCTTCGCTGACACGTGCCAGCCTGGTGCTCGGTTCGGCCACCCCCGGCATTAGCGACTACTATCTAGCCGAGCAAAAGCGCAAGCCGGTCATCACGCTGACCAGGTTAGCCCGCGACTCCACCACCGTCATTCCGAGCCAAAACGTCCTGGCAGGACGTTTTGTAGACTCGAGCGAAGCGTCCATCAGTGAAACTAGTAGCGATCATGACCATTCCAGTGAAATTGCCGAGGAATCCCGTTCAATCAAGTCACCTAAGTCCCAGGCAAAGGTGAACGAGATCTCTCCCGCTGGTCGAGATGACGGCGGTGAGCTTGGTTCCAGTGGAAAGTTGGAAGTTAGTGTCATAGACCGTAAAGATCACAGCCTGTTTAGCCGCTCACCGTTCATGGGTTTGGAGCTTATTAAATCCGTAGAGACCGCCCTGGCTCGCGGCGAGCAAAGCCTGCTGTACTTAAACCGCCGCGGCACGGCGCGCATGGTCCTGTGCGAAAATTGTGGCTGGCAAGCTACCTGCCCACACTGCGACGTGCCGCTAACTTACCATGGCGACACGCACCGTTTGCGTTGCCACAGCTGCAACTACCACACGCCCGCTCCCAGCAGTTGCCCGGACTGCGGCCACGCCAGCATTATATATAAGACAGCCGGCACCAAGGCCATTGTGGAGGAAGCAGAGCGGCTCTTCCCAAACGCCCGCATCGCCCGCTTCGATACTGATAACCTGAAAGCCGAGCGCTTTGAGCAGCATTACGAAGCAGTCAAAAATGGCGAGGTCGACATCTTGGTCGGCACCCAGCTACTAGCCAAAGGCTTAGATTTACCAAAGTTGAGCACGCTTGGTATCCTGCTGGCCGATACCAGCCTCTACCTGCCCGACTTCTCCGCCCAGGAACGCACCTTTCAGCTGATCACCCAGGTACTCGGCCGCATCGGCCGCGGCCACGTCGCTGGCAAGGCCATCATTCAGACCTATCACCCGGAGCATCCGGTGCTGCGTGACGCCATCGAAGTCGACTACCAGCGCTTTTACGAACGCGAACTGGCCGAGCGCAAGCGCTTCCTCTTTCCGCCCTACTGTTACATGCTCAAACTGACCGTCCGCCGCGCCAGCCTGAAAGCCGCTGAATCGGCAGCCGAAAAATTAAAGTCCGAACTGCAAAGCGGCGCCTACCACGTCCGTGTCGAAGGCCCGGCCCCCTCCTTCTACGAACGCTTCCAAAACAAATACCAGTGGCAGCTCGTCATAAAAGCCACCCAACGCTCCGAACTCCTCAAGATTATCGCCAACCTACCAGCCAACTGGTCCTACGACATCGACCCCATCGACCTACTCTGAATTAACCTAGAATAGCTTCAACTTGCTGCTTGAAGGCTGCAAAGTCGCCACCAGTAACCACTTGCCAGACAATCTCGTAATCGAGCGTACCATACTCATGGGCAATAATATTTCGCATGGCAATTGACTGGCGCCACGGTAGTTCTGGATGAGTGTCTCGAGATGCTTCGCTTAAAGATCGCATGTATTCGCCGATAGCCTGGATCCGTAGCGCCGTCGCATCACGCGCGTTTAGGTCATTTAAAAATGCTTCCTTTTCTGCTGGCGCATTTTGTATTGTCAGGTTTAATAGGTCGAGAATTTCCTTTAGCAGCACCGTATCGCGTTCACTGCTCTTCACAAAACGCTGACCTTATCTTTATCAATAAAGGGCTTGAGGTGTTTGGACACTGCCCTCGATGATATTACATCAACCTTTGTACCGGTCCGCTTTTCTAATTCGTCCTTGAGGTTAAAGTGGTCAAATAGCGATACGCCGTCGGCGTAGGTTACCAGCAGATCTAAATCACTTTTATTCCGGGCTTCGCCCCGGGCATACGATCCAAAGACACTGGCAGCTATCACACCGTGCTGCTTAAGGATCGCTTGCAGTTCGGAAATTTGTATTGGTAATTGCAGATTGGCCGCTGTCATAATCCTTAGTATACAGCACGCTTATGATGCCCTAAGCGGAGATACCAAAGGACGGACCCTTGAAGTTGAACGCTTCCAAAACAAGTACCCGTGGCAGCTCGTCATAAAAGCCACCCAACGCTCCGAACTCCTCAAGATTATCGCCAACCTACCAGCCAACTGGTCCTACGACATCGACCCTTTAGACTTATTATAAATTGATGCTATAATAAATTTTATGAAAAGCATTGAAAATGCTGAAGTGGCTGATATTACTGCATATCGAGCAGTATTAAGTGGTGTAGTTGGATTCCTTGCTGCTACTGGAGCGTTAGTCGGGCAGGAAGTAATTGGTCACACAGCAACAGAAATAGGGGACGGGGCAATTATATTATCTTATGGGTATTGTGTTGCACAGTGGTTGAGGGTTATATCGTACGACATTCGTGAAAACGGCTTATAGTATATTTTAGCTCCAGCATGGATCCCTTCATTTTTTATAAATGAAAGAGTAGGATATTTCCGGCATACTGTTTCAAGCTACGACCAAAGATGGCATTATTTCGTTACTTATAATTAGGTTTTTAGTGAAGTAATGAAAGCATTTGCATAGGTAAGTCTACAAAATTACAGACTTGTGAAGCTTCATGAGAGCTTAGGGTCTCCCTACCTGGACAAGTCCAGGGGCTGAACGAAGATGATGTGACGGCGACGGGCCACTAATCACTAAAAACTAACCACTTTTTACGGTATACTTGGTTGGATTATGACCAAGGACGATATTATTGCCCTGCCCAATCCGCACTTGCGCGAGAAATCGCAAAAAGTTGGCATCGTGACGGATGCGATTAAAAAGGTTGTGGTTGACATGGAAGCGGCGACGATCAATTGGGATGAGAGCCGTGACCATGAGGTAGGTGTGGCGCTGGCCGCCGTGCAGATCGACCAGCTGTATAAGATTGTCGTGGTGCGCAACAATTACGATGACAAGGAAGACCATACCTTTACGGCGTTTATTAACCCGGAGGTCACCAAGCTGCAAGGCAAGCTGGTGGAAGACTTTGAAGGTTGCCTGAGTGTTCCCAACATTTACGGCAAGCTGATGCGCTACGAAAAGGTCAAGGTTAAGGCACTCGATTTGAACGGCAAGGAATTCCGCGTGACGGCCGAAGGATTTTTGGCGCGGATCTTCCAGCACGAAATTGACCATACTAACGGCATCGTGTTTATCGACCACATCCACGACAATCCGGAGGCCTTTTTTGAGCTTGATGATGACGGCAAACTCGTGCCGCTGGACTTCCAAAAAGATGTTGAACACAGTAATACTTTGTGGCCGGCTGGGTGAACACACGCCAGCTGACGTGTTAGCTCTTCTGTCTCCATTTGAAACCTACAACCCGTCATCCTGGACCGACGCGCAGTGTCATCCTCGGATTTAATTCGAGGATCTCTTATATTAATCTGCAAAATCGTTGCTTTTGTGAACAGGGTCCTGAAATAAATTCAGGATGACGCAGGGAGTGGTGGCAAAGCATCCTGCGGGTAGCGTACAATTGGTACATGGCTCACAAACTACTGTTTTTTGGGAATGAACGCCTGGCAACTGGCGTTACAACCACAGCTCCGACGCTGCGGGCTTTGGCCGAGAACGGCTATAAAATTGAGGCCCTGGTGCTCGTCCAAAACATTGCCGGCAAATCCCGCAAACCCCGCGACCTGGAAATTGTCCAAGTTGCCAAGGAGCACGGCATCCCGGTACTCACGCCCAAAACTCTCACGGACGCCAAAGACAAGCTGAAGCAATATGAAGCTGAAGCCGCCATCCTGATAGCTTACGGCAAGCTCGTACCCAAAGAGATTATCGATTTATTTCCAAAAGGCATTATCAATATCCATCCTTCCCTTTTGCCTAAACACCGTGGGTCGATTCCCATAGAAGCCGCTCTACTTTATAACGAAACAGAAACCGGCGTGTCGCTCATGCAGCTGGTAGAAAGAATGGACGCCGGCCCGCTCTACGCCCAAAAAAAAGT
>JBBPZG010000070.1:0-6142 GCA_038199095.1 Saccharimonadales bacterium (SeqCode) | reverse complement strand
TGTATCCGGCTCTCCAAGCGGCTACCCACTTCTATATTGCTTTTGTTCACGCGGCTTACAAAGCAGCTGTTATTTAATCAGTTTTCCTTTAATGCGGATATACGGCATCCCGCTCTGCGGGATACATGACTGATTGGATCCCGGCTGGAGTTTATCCTAGCGAAGGGTGGGGCTGGGATGACGAGGGTTGAAGGTTCAATTTTTGGGCGTGTCATAATGGTGGTATGAAGATTGCTATTGTGGGCTATGACACCGAAGGCCGGGCTAGTTACGATTATTTTGCGGCGCAGGAGCATGAGCTGGCTATCTGCGACCAGAATCCGGCTGTGCAAGTGCCGGATGGAGTCGAAGCTGTACTGGGCGACGGTTACCTGGATAACCTTGGCCGCTTTGACTTGGTGGTACGCACCGCTGGGTTGCCCCCACGTCTGATACTCGAAAAAAATCCTGGTATTGATAACAAAGTAACCACTCTGGTAAACGAGTTTTTGCGGGTCTGTCCTACCAAAAATGTTATTGGTGTTACAGGTACGAAGGGTAAGGGCACGACTAGCACCCTAATCACAAAAATGCTGGAAGCCGGCGGCAAACAGGTGCACTTGGGCGGCAATATCGGTATGCCGCCGCTTAGTTTTTTGCCAGAACTTACTCCAGATTCCTGGGTAGTGTTAGAGCTGTCAAGCTTCCAACTCATTGACCTGCGCTATTCGCCGCACCTGGCTGTTTGTCTGATGGTTGTGCCCGAGCACCTTAACTGGCATACCGATATGCCCGAGTATCTAGCTGCTAAATCCCGACTGTTTATGTACCAAACCCCCGATGATATAGGGATCTACTATGCGGGTAATGAACTGTCCAAGCAGATAGCCAGCGCCGGCAGCGGTCAAAAGCTTCCCTATTACGAGCCACCGGGGGCAGCTGTTGACAACGGTGCTATTAGCATAAGCGGTCAAGCCATCTGCCGCACAGACGAGCTGAAGCTGCTGGGCCGGCACAACTGGCAGAATGCTTGCGCCGCTGTAACTGCCGCCTGGCAGGTCACGCAAAATGCCGAAGTTATTCGTTCTGTACTCACGACATTTGGCGGTTTGCCTCACCGGATTGAACTAGTGCGAGAAGTTGCCGGCGTTTGCTACTACAATGATTCATATGCTTCCGGATTACACGCCACCGAAGCAGCCATACTAGCCGTACCAGGCAAAAAAGTTATGATCTTGGGTGGTTATGAACGAATGATACCCATAGATTTTTTTGGTAAGTTTGCCGTGGAACATGCCAGTGAATTTCGTGAACTCCTCTTAATTGGGGCAAGTGCCGAGCGCTTAGCTGGCGTTTTAGATAAGGCAAACTTTAGTAATTATATAGTTGATAAGCAGGCCCAGACCATGAGCCAAATTGTTGCTAAAGCTACTTCGCTGGCTGAAACGGGGGATGCAATAGTACTCTCTCCTGGATTTGCCAGTTTTGATATGTTTAAAAATTTTGAAGACCGCGGTTTGCAATATAAAGCAGCAGTGGAAAATTTATGAGCAAATACCAGCAGTTTGTTTTTAAGCGATACGAGTTTGTAAAAGAAACTGGGGTTTTGCGATTATTTTACGGTTATGATGAGGCGCTTGAGTTTTGCGAGACCTATACTTTTGACTTCACTTTTGTAGATTGTGATGAAGCTGCCTTAGACAAGGCTATCCAATTATTATTTTTTATAGCTGGGGTTTCCTATTACAAAATGTATTTAACACCCGAGATTGTAGTGCGAGCCGGTCAGATCGATGAGCCGTTAGCAACTTTTTTAGGCAAAACTTATCAAAGAGGCTTAGGCGAATTCTTTTATATAAACCAGCTTGAGCCTCAAACCGCAATCATATTCCCTACTAATATTGACCATATTGAGCCTGCCTTGGTCCGTAATATACAAAGCACAGTAATTGGTCTGGGCGGCGGCAAAGATTCTTTAGTCTCAGTTGAGCTTTTGCAGGACCAGCCAAACATAGCTACTTGGAGCTTAAATCATCGTTCCCAGCTAACGCCATTAGTTGAACGAGTAGGCCTGCAGCACTTATGGGTGAACCGCGAGTGGGACGCACAGATACAGACCCTCAATCAAAGTGACGCTTTGAATGGTCATGTACCGATTTCGGCTATTTTTTCTTGTGTTGGCCTAGTTGTGGCCATACTGGGCGGTTATCGTGATACTGTAGTTTCCAACGAGAGTTCTGCGAGTGAACCGACGCTGCAGTACCAAGGCCAAGCAATTAATCACCAGTATTCGAAGTCAATGGAGTATGAAACAGATATGCAGGCGTGCCTACAGCGGCTTTTTGGTAACAGTTTGCGATACTATTCATTATTGCGACCGTTTAGCGAGCTGCGCATAGCGGAATTGTTCGCAAAAAACGGGTTTGAAAAATATAAAGACGTGTTTAGCTCCTGCAACCGCGCCTACACGCACGATCAAAACCATATGTTCTGGTGTGGCGAATGCGCTAAATGTGCTTTTGTATTTTTGATCCTATCTCCTTTTATAGATCGGTCCAACCTAGAAAGCTTGTGGAAGGGTAAGAATCTCTTGCTCGATCCAAGTTTAGAAAAAACTTATCGCCAGTTATTAGGCATCGAAGGCGATAAGCCTTTTGATTGCGTCGGCGAAGTTAAAGAAGCCCGAGCAGCGATGCGATTAGCCCAGGATGTATATCCGGAATTGAATAATTATAGATTCGATATACCGGGAGATTACAACTTCCGAGCTTGGAGCCCAGACGCGTTACCGGCAGAAATTATTAAACTGCTCAAACAAAAAATAGTTTAGTTGTTAGGAACTGTGCGTTGGGCGGCGCGGATGACGTTTTCGAACAAGGCACAGACAGTTAGCGGGCCAACGCCGCCTTTGACGGGTGTGATGGTTAGGTCATCACGATCCTGTACTTCTGGTGCGACATCGCCGACTGTTTTACCGTCTTCGCTGGCCACACCGGCGTCAACGACTACCGCACCTTGTTTGATCATATCCGGATACAGTATGGCCGGGCTGCCCGTGGCCGTAATAATCACGTCGGCTGCTAATGTTTCGACTGCTAAACTCTCTGTCTTCCGGTCTGCGACGTGTACATCAATACCTGTCTCTGTTAGCAGTTTCTCCAACGGTGCACCAACTAGTTTGCCGCGGCCGATAAGTAGTACTCGTTTGCCGGCCAGGTCTACATTGTAGCCGCTGAGCAGCCACATAATCGCCATTGGGGTGGCTGGCTCGTACAGAGCTTGTCTGCCAAGTGCGTCTACGTCTTTTTCAGGTGCTACAAGGTTAACAAGTTCTTCAGTTTGTGCGGGGTTCTGCAAAGGCAATTGAACGATAATACCGTGAATACTGTCATCAACATTTAACTTGTTAAGTAAACTCATTACCTCTGTTTGTTTTATGCGATGAACCTCAACCTCGACTAAAATATCATCGCCATATCGTTGCTTCAGGCGCATATAAACTTCGATTACAGGATTATTGACCGTTAGCACGATCGCCAATTTTGGCTGGACGCCATGGGCTTGCCGGAGTCCTCGCACTTGGTGGGCCTGACGCTCTTTTATATAGTCAGCTAAATCTGATCCATTCAATAATTTCATCTGATAATTGTAGCATTAAAGAAGTTACCGTGATTATGATTGCGCATGGAGCAATTATTGTATATGCTGTTGCTAAAATTAAGTGGAGGCTCCTATGGAACCAATAAACAATAGCCCGCAAAGCCCGGTAAACCAAGATCCCCAGCCGCCAATAGTCCCACCCCAACCTGAGGCCACACCGCAAAACCCAGCTTCACCAGTCCCTTCACCTGTGCCTGCTGCCGCCGCTCCGCCTGCTAGCATTCCGGACGCCTGGCCTGGTGCGTTTGGGGTTTATAAATATTCGAAGCAGGCTATTAAGATCAATCTAGGCACGGTAATCATTCTGCTTATTCTTTCATCATTGATTGGCGGGTTTGGTGCTTGGAAAAAGCTGCACGGAGCTGGTAATCTCATCTCACTACTAGTAAACAGCCTTCTAATCGGCAGTTTAGCGCTCACTACGCTTGCCGGCGTACGGGGTCAACATCGGGGAATTGGCGAAGCACTTAGTAAGGGGGCCAGTTTTTGGCTTAAACTGATCGGACTTACTATACTGGTATACGCTTCCTACTTCCTTAGCGCCCTGCTGCTTATCGTACCTTTATTCTTCGTATTACCCCGCCTCACTCTAGCTAACTACTTCCTTGTCGATAAAAATCTGGGCGTCATTGAAGCCTATAAAGCAAGTTGGCAGGCCACTAAAGGCCACGCCTTAAAGGCCTGGGGTATTATTGGCGTAACCCTCCTCATTGCTATTCTGATGATAACAATCATCGGTATACCGTTCTCGATTTACTTCTATATCATGTACAGTGCGGCATTTGCTGTCTTTTATGAGGTGTTGAACCGGCAGCAATCAGTGGGCGGCAACCCGCAGGCCGCTTACGCAACCCCAATCGCGGGGCAGCCTCAAAATTCGGTAAATTCAAACGTACCGCCACCTGTAAATTCGGTATAAGTACTTGTCAAAACAGGGGTAATTTGCTAAAGTTCTTTCGTTACATTGTAGCAAAAACAAGTTTTAAACGGCGAAGGACGCTTAAAACTTGAGAAGAGGCTCATAGCCGTAGACCGAAGCTTTTGCCGAATAGGCAAAACGAGGTAGCGGCGTAAGAGCCGACGAGGGCCAGTAGCTCAGCTGGTTAGAGCACCTGCCTCTTAAGCAGGGTGTCGAGGGTTCGAGTCCCTCCTGGCCCTCCAAGTATTGATAGAGTGCGTCTATAAAGAAAGTCGAAATCATCATTACGGCGGTTTATAATATAAATTATGTTTACCTTAGGGCAGATTAACAAAATCCATGACCGACTCGGTAAGGCGGATACGCTACCTCAGTCCTTACAGGCGTTAAAGGTTATTGGAGTAGATAAATATGATTCATATATAGCTGACGGGCACTCGGAGTATTTCGGGGAGAATGGTCATAAAGTCATCTCTCCGGCAGCACACGAGATGCTCACCATTGCCAAAATGTGTAACCGAGAGAAATTGCTTGAACATTTGGCATCTCATAACCAGCACAAAACTAGCTATCTGGAAATGTCGAAAGGGCTAGCCGACAGCGGCATCGAGAAATGGACATTTGATACAAACAACATGACAATTACGTATCACGACAAAGTTGGTAAGGAAATGATGGCCGAGGCCTTAGTTAAGGACACAGAAAAATGAATTGGAATTTTGCTTAATTCTGGTTGCAACAGTATTGCAGATGTCCCTCCACATTGCTTATGCTTAAAAACATGATTAATTTTTTAGAGAGCATTAGTGTTTAAACTTTCATGCTATATTTCTCAACGACCCAATACTCAGGCTCTTTTTCTTTAACAAACTCTACGGAACTTTTATCGTGTCCCGGTGTCACCATAAAACGATTATGGCTTTCGTGTATCTTCGTATAGTCTGCAACATCCATCGGTATGTGTCTTTGACAGGGCGCTAACGAACATTCACAGAAAAAGTTAACCGTTATTATCTCATTAGATATGGCATTAATAGCAGCGCCAGCCTTTCTGTTGTTAGTCCTGGCAATGACTTCATTTTCTATTAGACGGCGTCTTTGAATATTATCCATCATTACATTTTAACCTGTGCCATCATTGCTTGGCTGCATGTATTTCGTAATGCCTATATAGCAAGCGACAAAACTTTTCCATTGAAATTTCAAGCGGAAGTACTAGATGCTTGTGATTATAGGTACAGGCTATTACTTAGTTTAGTGTTAGCGTTATAACATGGACATGCCGATTACTGAGCGACGCCAAATTAAAAACGAAATGATCTTTAGGCGTGCCAATGAAAAAATAGGAGCTGGTCTTGATGAGATCAATGCAAACCATGTAGAAGATGGAAATCCGCAGCTTGTCAGGAACGCCGACTTACTCCTACAATTTAGGTGTGAATGTTCTGATGAAAACTGCGAGGCAAGAATACCAATTAAGCTAAGCATATATCAAAAAATACACCTAAATAGGGATAGTTTTATCATCAAGCCCAAGCATCAGGTAGAAGCAATAGAAGATGTCATAATCACCGAGGACAGTTA
>JBBPZG010000069.1:0-2537 GCA_038199095.1 Saccharimonadales bacterium (SeqCode) | reverse complement strand
GATTACTGGTGGTAAAACCAACGATTGCGGCCAGTCCAAGAGCGACATTCCGCTGGTCCTGCTGGCAGTGGTTGATGATCTGCTGATCATCGCCGGGCTGGTGACGATCGGCTACGTGATATACGGGGCTTTTCAGTATGTTGCCAGCCAGGGCGATCCGGAAGGCACGGCGCGGGCACAGACGACTATTGTCAATTCCTTAGTTGGCCTGGCACTGGCTATGACAGCCGTTGCCATAGTAAGCTTCTTAGGTAAGAAGTTGGGGGGTTAGCTATGAGTACGCTCTTGCATTTGTTGGCGATTACATCTATAAAATCCGGTGAATTGCCGAGGGGTGACGCCGGTACCCTGGCAATTAAATTAATACTGAATACTGTGTTTGCTGTCATTGGCGCCCTGGCACTATTGATAATTACCGTGTCCGGCTTACGTTATATCCTGTCGGGGGGCGATCCGCAGAAAACCGCCAAGGCTAAAAATGGGATTGTCTATTCATTGGTGGGACTGGTGATTGCTCTCTCTGCCGTTGCTATCGTATCTTTTGTGGTTAAGAAATTATGAAAATACGCTTATTTACCGCGCTTATTTTTGTTCTCGCCGGCGGTTTTATGCTAGCCTTACCTGTTTCGGTTCAGGCTAAAGACGTGTTCGCGCCAGTTTGCAATTCGGGATCAGGCACAGGCAATTCGGCAGTATGCACTGATAAAAATAAGACTACTCCCCAGCAAGACCCCTTTTCCGGTCCTAACGGTCTGCTGGCGAATATCACAAAAATTGTATCTTACATCGCCGGCGCGGCCGCGATTATTATGATTATCGTTTCCGCCTTGCGCTTCATAACCTCGGGTAGTGACGTTAGCACCTCGTCCCGCACTGACACCGACGTAGAGAATGCCCGGCGCGGGTTAGCCAGCGCTTTGATAGGCCTGGCCGTAATTGTGCTGGCACGCACGTTAATACTATTTTTATTGAATCGATTATAAAGGAGAAGTCATATGAAACGGATTTTACTAAATATTGTGGCCACTCTGGCACTTGCCCTTTTGCCAACTTTTACAGTTGCCACCCCGGCCTACGCGGCTGCAGTCTGTCCCGCGGACTCATCGTCTAGGGGCCAGGTCTTTAGAGGCATCGGCCAGGCGCCTGGTACCTGTGATGACACCGGCGTTAAACGGGCCATTCACGCCGCCGTGGTAATCCTGAGCATTGTGGTCGGAGTGGCCGCCGTGATTATGGTCATCCTTGCCGGTTTCAAGTATATAACCTCAGGCGGAGAGTCCGGCAGGGTTGCTAATGCCAAGAACACCCTTATTTATGCCTTAGTTGGCTTAGCGGTCGCGGCTTTAGCACAGTTCCTGGTCCACTTTGTGCTTAATCAAGCAACCCACCCTTAAAAGAAAGGTTCATACAGCTATGATTCAGAAAAGTAAAAGCTACATTCTTGCATTTATCACCATGATGCTACTTAGCGTACCTGTCCTGGCGCCGGCAGCTGCTTATGCCGCCCGCCCCTGTGCCGACAGTGTTGGTAATGGTATCTCGGATGGCGCTAACGATGCTATAGGGCCGGGCGCTGGAGTGAATTGCCGTAGTACTGGCGTTGGTAATGGCAGCATTGGCAGAATTGGCCACAGTATTGTTACGGTCTTCTCGCTCGTGGTAGGCGCGGTCGCGGTCATCATGATCATCTATGGAGGATTCCGTTACATTACCTCCGGCGGTGATAGCAACCGCGTTGGCGCTGCCAAGAGTACCCTAATCTATGCTATTGTCGGTTTAATTATAGTCGCGCTGGCTCAGGTAATCGTGCACTTCGTGCTGTTTCAGAGTAGTGAGGCTACAAAGCCAGCCTGCTCCTCTAATCATAGCCTACGGCCGCCGGATTGCCAGCCCTAAGAAGCGGGAGTTGATACTCAGCTTGATTTGACGGTAATCTTGTAGTATAAGTAAACGTAAACGTAATGAAAGGTATAGATAAATGATTCAAAAAATTAAAAGTTATATGCTTATATTTGCTTCGGCACTGATGTTTGCGGTGCCGGCGCTGGTTCCGACCATAAGTGCATCCGCAAGATGTAGTTCTATTGCTAACAACGTGCAAGAGGGAGCTAGCAAGGCAGGTGGTGATGTCACTACCTGTGCTTCAGGCACGGGCGCTAACGTAAGCGCCCTTACCAAGGCCGCCAACAGCCTTGTTAAAATCTTCTCGCTCGTGGTAGGCGCGGTCGCGGTCATCATGATCATCTATGGAGGATTCCGTTACATCACCTCCGGCGGTGATAGCGGCAGAGTCGGCGCTGCTAAAAACAGTCTGATCTATGCCATCGTCGGTTTAATTATCGTCGCGCTGGCTCAGGTAATCGTGCACTTCGTGCTCAATCAGACCTCTGAATTCTCTACCTAGATAGATATTGCCTGCCAGTGTCTCTAATCCTGTAGACAGTATGAAAAACTCCCTGGTTCAGGGAGTTTTTCTATTAGCAGTTAATTAGGTTTGGTATGAGCCTACAAAACCTGTATCTTCTTCACGGTATCCT
>JBBPZG010000068.1:0-5614 GCA_038199095.1 Saccharimonadales bacterium (SeqCode) | reverse complement strand
TGCCAGCGGCAACTCGCAAGGAAACGTTCCGATGCAAGCTCGGCTTGCAATAGCGAACTATCGGGGTCGCCGGTGGTGACCTAGTGCCCTCGCCGAGAGGCGAGAACTACACTATCATGCATATTACCAGGTGCGCGGATGTGGTGGAATTGGTAGACACGCTAGCCTTAGGAGCTAGTGCCTTAGGGCGTGAAGGTTCAAGTCCTTTCATCCGCACCAAACACAATATATGAAAAAACCACTACACCTTATTTATATTCCCGGACTTGGTGATACACGGGTAAGTGGTCAGATGAAAGCTATTAGTACATGGCGCTGGTATGGGGTGACCGCCGAACTCGTGCAGATGAACTGGGCAAATAACGAGCCATGGCAACAAAAATTCGACCGGTTACTAGCGCGAATTGATGCGGCCAGGGCTAGCGGCCATGATGTAGGTTTGGTAGCGGCCAGCGCGGGCGCAACTGCTGCCATTAACTCGTATGCAGCTAGAAAAGCCGATATTAGCGGGGTCGTATTGATTGCAGGCAAAGTCAACCGTCCGGCTGCGATCGGGCAAACGTATCATCGCCGTAACCCCGCCTTTATAACTTCAGCCCAAGACTGTCAGCAAGCCCTGGCGAGCTTGGGGGAAGCCGACCGCCGCCGTATACTTTCCCGTTTCGGCGTTATTGATGAGGTCGTGGCTAGAGCTGATAGCTTCATTCCTGGTGCATGCAACCGTACTGTGCCCTCGGTTGGCCACTTCGTAACTATCGCCACCCAGCTAGTTTTCGGCGCTCCCAGCTTCATCCGCTTTTTAAAGCGCCAGCAGCAAAAAAACATTATATGAACCCATTACATATCTCTTCCCCGTTACAACCCAAGCTGGCGGCACTAACCAGCAGTTTTGCTCGTCAGTGTACCTAAGGGTACACTTTCTCCCAAGAACTACTGCCTGGCACTCACCAGCTTGGCTTTCACTATGGGGAAGAGATATGAAATGAGTTCAGTAAGTTAATGGTTCGGCACAAAACTTTTGCTAGGCCTGTAGTCTAACGAGTATAGTAAGCGCTATGAGCGATACTTCCCCCATTACCAAAGAAGTGCTAAAGAAAGACCTTGAACACCTGTATGTCCGTATGGAAAAAATGGTGGGCAGTGTGGTCGGCGAAATTGTCGGCGAAGCTCTACAACTGATATCAGAGCGCTTCGATAGACAAGATAAAGAAATCAGCAATATCAAAGGAGATGTTAGTTCGCTCAAAGCTGCAGTGATTAGGATAGAGAATAAGCTAGACACCCATAAAGAGCTTATCGATAGCCAGACCTTTGACATTCGTGAATTACAACGAAAAACAGCCTAAATTTGGTAAGTATTGACATAAGTGGTATAATAATCTTCAAGTATGAAACAATATTTATCTAACCAGCATCATCTGCATATATTGCCGGAGCGCGTCGGTTAGTTTCTCTTCTACTTGAAATCCTAACGCCGGACACCGCTCCGGCGTTTTTAATTCTATTCAATTTTAAGTTTTGGAGAATACAATGAAAGACATTCTAGAAGGCAGTACAGTTGCCATTCAAAAAGAGGGGCGCCTAACTGCCGACAGCCTAGCCTGGCTTAACGAAAATACCGGCTCTGACTTCCCAGAAGTTAGAGATGCCTTTGACCAAACACGTGAGCTTTACGATTTTGAGACCGACATAACCGTCCTGGGTTTTTCGAACGGCTACATAAGCGATGCTATAGAAATAGGGGTTGCTGATTTTGGCATTGGTGGTAGTGACAAATACTATGAACGTTTACTGGCAGCCCGATCTCAAAAAGAGATACTAAATATAAAAAGGGTGGCTGATCTTGGTTTTGCGGCCTGTGATCTTGTGGTTGCTAAACCAGTTGCTAAGCCCGAATGCCGAATTGACCGGGTACTTACAACCTACCCGGCTATTACAGAGAAATTTTTTAACAACATTTACGACTATAAGCCTGTATGGCCTGACGATCCGCGACTATATTGGATGTTAGAGCCAGTGGCAACAGTCCAAGTTGACAGGTTTCCGGGCAGTACAGAAACGGTAGCGCGAAAGCTGGGTTACGACGCCTTAGTTGATATACGCCAGAGTGGAGAATCGCTTCGCTTAAACGGCTGGACTGATGTGGCAGGAGTAATGCAATGCCAGGCTGTTTTGCTAGGTAAAGGGCGAGAGCTGGCTTTAGAAATACCCCTGCTCGAGCCTTCGCAGCTTGCGATAGACCTAGACCGCCTACAAATAGCCGGCTAGAGAAGCCCAACGGCGTTAACATAAGCTATAATGGAAATCAGCTATGGCACTTTCGACACAACCCTATAAAGGCGCCCGGGATTTTTACCCGGAGGATAAGCGCCTGCAAAAATATATGTTTAGTAGGCTGCGCGAAGTCGTGGAGCGCTTTGGCTATGAAGAATATGATGCGCCTATTCTCGAGCCCTTAGAGATTTACCTTGCTAAAACGGGTGAAGAGATTGTGAATGAGCAGACGTATGTATTTGAAGACCGGGGTGGGCGCAAAGTAGTAATCCGCCCAGAGATGACACCAACCGTCAGTCGTATGGTAGCCGCTAAGCGGCAGGAGCTAGCCTACCCGTTGCGCTGGTATAGTATTCCTAATCTTTGGCGCTACGAACGCCCCCAAAGGGGGCGCCTGCGCGAGCATTGGCAGCTAAATGTTGATATTTTTGGCGTCAAAGATACTAGCGCTGAGCTGGAAATCATAACGCTTGTGGACGCGCTTTTCAAAGCATTTGGTGCCAGCCGTAGTATGTACGACATCCGACTCAACCACCGGCAACTTATGAATTATCTGCTACATGATTACCTAGCACTCAACGAAAAAGCAGTCCACGATATAAGCAAATTGATCGACCGGATGAACAAGATGGAACGCCGCGACTTTATTAGCAAAGTTGATGCGCTTTTAAGTCCTGAGCAACGGGAAAATGGTACCAATGAGCGCCTGCTAAGCATTTTGGACGCAAAACAGTTAGGCGATCTACCGGCCGAGGCGCTGTCCCAACCGGCTACCATTGAGCTAAAAAGCGTAATTGGCCAACTTAATAACGCTGGTATCAGCAATGCCCGCTTCGATCCCACACTTATGAGAGGCTTTGACTACTACACGGGCGTTGTGTTTGAAGTTTTTGATACAGATCCGGAAAATAACCGCTCGATGACGGGTGGTGGCCGTTATGACGGGCTAGTGGGCTTGTTTGGCGTCGAGCCGGTACCGACTGTCGGTTTTGGCTGGGGTGACATTACGCTGGCTAACTTTCTCGAGTCGCACCGGTTATTGCCAGCCTTGAAGCCGGAGACCGATGTCTACCTAGTGTTAGTCGGCGACGTAAGTCAGGCTGCCCAAAAGTTACTGGCTGATCTTCGTGAGCAAGCAGTAAACGTGGCAGTAGACTTGTCGGGGCGAAAAATAGGCGACCAGTTTAAAACGGCTGAAAAGAAAGGCCTAACCTATGTCTTGATAGTCGGAGAAGCCGAGCTCAGCCAGCAGCAGTACAAGCTCAAAAATCTCGAGACCGGCGAGGAAGAAACCCATAGCTTAGGACAGATCGTCAGCCTAGTCAAAGACTATCGGAATAATCCCACGTGAGAGCTATAAACCATGCATTAACGGGGGGTTTTCTGGGATTGGCTATCGGCCGTCCCCTAGTTGCCGTGCCCTTGGCGATTGCTTCACATTTTGTCTGCGATGCTTTACCGCATTACGACAGCAGCCTGCCGGCTATGCAAAGGCTCAAGACCAGGCTATTCCAAAACCAACTGCTGATAGACGCGGCCCTTTGTGTGCTTTTTGTGCTTGTGCTGGTAGTATTCCGTCCCCAGCACTGGTTGCTAGCGGCAATGTGTGCTTTTTTGGCGACATCACCCGACCTGCTCTGGATAAATATGTACCGTCACACAAGGAGCGGCAGGCCGTGGCGGCGTAACTGGTACACGACCTTTGCCGGACGAATCCAGTGGTTTCAAAGGCCGATCGGTGCGCTAGTCGAGGTTGCCTGGTTTATAGCTGGTATAGTCCTGCTGGCACCATTTTTCCGCTAAGCGTAAGTTATATCTGTTACACGGTGGCTAAAACCCATGGTATTTGTTACCATAGAGCCTTATGCAAGTGACACGAGAACAGATTAGCCCCACACTGGTTAAGCTAACGATTGCTGGCAGCCAAGGTTTATTCGACCAGATCAAGCAGCAAGTACTGCAGTCATTAAATGCTAGTGTGCGCGTACCAGGCTTCCGGGCTGGCAAAGCACCGGCAAACATGATCGAAAAACATGCCGACCAGGCTGTGTTACAATCCCAGTTTATGGACCAGGCGGTAAACCAGCTTTTTGTAGAAGCTGTCCAGCAGGAAAAGCTCCGGCCTGTAGCCCAGCCGACGATTGCCCTTACCAAATTTGTGCCATACACCGCCCTAGAATTTACCGCCGAAGTTGCGGTAGTAGGTGACGTTAAACTGGCAGATTATAAAAAAGTGAAGTTAGCGCGTACACCAGTACAGGTAACGGCTGAGGACGTTAGCCAAGTGTTAGATAGTCTGCGCCAGCGTGCAGCCGAAAAGAAAACCGTTGAACGAGCAGCTAAAAAAGACGATGAAGTTACGATTGACTTCAGCGGTGCTGATGCTAAATCTGGCGAAACTATACCAGGAGCTGACGGAAAAGACTATCCTCTAATCCTAGGCAGTGACAGCTTTATCCCGGGTTTTGAGGCTGAACTCGTCGGGGCCAAGCCTGGGGCCCTAACCACTTTTACACTTATATTTCCTAAAGATTATGGCGTCGAATCCCTGCAGAACCGGGAAGTCATCTTTAGCGTAACCGTCCATAAAGTTCAAGAACTGCAGCAACCCAAACTTGATGATGCATTTGCAGCCACGGCGGGATCCTTTAAGTCGCTAACTGAGCTTAAAGCCGATATTAAGAAGCAATTGACTGTCGAAAAACAACAGGAAGCTGACAGGACATATGATAACGAACTGCTCGAAAAGATTGCCGCTAAAAGCACCGTAGCCATTCCAGATGCGCTCATAGAAGAAGAAATCGACCGCCTAGAGGAAGAAGAGAAGCGTAACATCGTGTACCGCGGTCAAACCTGGGAGGAACATTTGGCCCAGGAAGGCATTACGGCCGAAGCCCACCGTGCCAAAAAACGCGACGCGGCTGAGCTACGCGTTAAGGCTGGCTTAGTTCTCTCAGAAATCGCCAGTAAAGAAGATATAAATGTACCCCTGGAAGAACTAGAAATCCGCTTACAGCTCCTCAAAGGCCAATACACTGACCCTGCCATGCTAGCCGAGCTGGACAAAACCGAAAGCCGCCGTGATATCCACTCCCGGATGCTAACCGAAAAAACCCTTGATAAACTCAGAAAATATGCCGGAAAATAGACATGCGACTACTGGAAGAGCAAATTATTGTTGATAGTTATGATGACTTTCCTCGCGTGCCAGAAAGCCGCCGGGCTTTAGCCCGGGGATGAATGGTTCCCTGGAGCTGACACAAGGTCTTGTGTCAGCGTAAGGCGTAGGGCATGCTTGGGTGGTGAGTAAGTATCGCCATGGAGCCCACACGACCCACCG
>JBBPZG010000067.1:0-3257 GCA_038199095.1 Saccharimonadales bacterium (SeqCode) | reverse complement strand
GTCAATCACATGTGCGTAGCACTCCTAATAGCCTTTTGCTAGAGGCATCACCCTATCTTCACTCTCAAACCAAACCTCTCTTCTCCTCATTACTTTTTGAATGGCAAAAAGTAACACAAAAAACCACCGCCTGGACGGAAAAGCTTACTAAAAAGCAGCCTGGTACTAATCCGGTTCACGGTTCACTCAAAGCTAACGATTAAACCCAGCTCACGCGGCATAGCACCAAGCTGCTTTTTAATCAGTTTTCCTTTAATGCGGGAAAAGGCATCCCGCTTCACGCGGGATACATAACTGACTGGGTCCCGGCTTTCGCCGGGATGACGGAGAGGGGTGTGCTGTTCTAAACTTGTTACTAACCACTAACCACTAACCACTAACCACTAACCACTAACCACTAACCACTAACCACTAACCACTAACCACTATTCAGAGGACGGACCCTTGAACTCTAAATGCAGCTTGATAAGCTGCTATATGCAAAGCAGTACGCCTTAGAGAAAACGCTGGGTACTTTGGATTGTGGACGTAGCCTCGTACTCGGTGTTCAGTCCTGCGAGTGTATTCATTCTTCATTAAAGCTCATCCTCTCAAAATCTTATCAGAAGTGCAAGCATGAGCAATTACTCGAAGTTTGCTAACTGGGCAGCAAGACGGGCGAGGCTGCGGTCTTTGCCCAGCACGGACAGCGTTTCCGCTAAACCGGGACTGGCCGGCGCTTGGGTGGTGGCTATTCGGATGAGGCTGAACAAGACAGCTGGTTTCTGGCCTGTTTGCTGCAGTAATTGATTAAGACGGTCAGCGAGCTCTTGGCTAGAAAAATCACTGGCTTCCAGGCTGTCCCTGCTTTGCTCTAATAAAGCTTTTAACTCATCTACCGTCAGCTTTTTGAGTTGTTTATGTCCGCTAATAAGCTCGGGGGCCGGTGGTAAATCGGTAAAGAAAAAACTGGTTAGTTCGGATAGTTCGGCAAAGTACTTTAGTCTTTCCTGCACTAGCGCTAAAACCTGTTTTTTATACGCTTCGTCATAGGAGGCGGCTTCGGGTGGCCAATAGGCTTGACAGCGGGTGTAAATATCATCGAGTGTCAAGTTTCTGATGTAGCTGCCGTTCATCCAGAGTAAGCGCCTTTCGTCGAAGTGGGCGCCACTGCGCTGCACCCGTTCCAGGCTGAATTTAGCTACCAACTCATCGATAGAAAATATTTCCTGCTCAGTGCCATCATTCCACCCCAGGCTGACGATGAAGTTGATGAGCGCTTCAGGCAGGAAGCCCTCACGGATGTAGTCCAGCACGTCCTTTGCGCCATCGCGCTTGCTAAGCTTCTTTCTGCCATCGGGACCGAGTACGTGCGGCGCAGTGGCCATTATAGGCGGTGTGACAGCGAGTGCTTCGTAGAGGTTTAGGTAGTTGGGTATGCTAGCAATGAATTCCTGACCGCGGATAATGTGGCTGATTTGCATCTCGTAGTCATCAATAATATGGGCGAAATTATACGTCGGATACCCATCGGTTTTGACCAGAATGAAGTCGTCGATGACTTCTGGGCCACTCGATAGATCACCCATGATTGCGTCGTGCCACCGGTAAGGTTTAGGGTCGGATTTAAAACGCAACGGCTGGCGGCCATCCCAAGCAGGCGGCTGTTGCGGGCGGTGATTTCGGTACAAAAATGGCTGCTTTGCCGCCATTGCCTCTTCTCGGAAAGTTTGCACCTGCTCCGGTGTATAGGGATCGGCATAGGCTCGGCCGGCATCAACGAGCCTATGGGCCCACTGCTGGTAACTAGTTAGACGTTCGCTCTGGCGGTAAGGGGCATATGGCCCGCCAACATCTGGGCCTTCGTCATAATGCAATCCCAAAGCTTGGAGGCTTTCCATCAGGTGCTGGTCCGACCCCATCACTTCCCGCCTTTTATCAGTATCTTCCAGCCGGAGTATAAACTGCCCCTTCGCCTGGCGCGCCACCAGCCATGCAAAAACGGCCGTTCGAATGCCACCAACATGTAAATAGCCTGTCGGACTAGGCGCAAAACGAGTTCTGACGGGCTTCATCTGACTCATTATAAGAGAAAACTACAGCCGCACAAGTTACGCCACTTAGAAACTATTGCTACAAACTGCTTGCGAGATCGATGAGCTGGCGGCTGCTGAGCCCACCGTTGCTCTGTACCTGGTACCAAATACCGCTATTGACCCACGTGGCTTGATTGTCACCGTACAAGTAGACAGTGCGGCCCGCGGCGCTGGTTGTGAAGTAGTTTTTAGCCGTTTTGGCCACAAACATGTCCCGCAGGGTCTCGCTGTCCCAGGCCGAATTTTTTTCGGTTATGGTGTAAGCCCGCTCATCGCTATTGCTGTGATAATGGATAGCTACAATGCCGGCACTGTAGGTGAGAGAACCCATATGAAAACCCGGCGCGCTATAGCCCGGCAAGGCAGCGCTAAAGCCGGCTTTCGCCGACGCAATCTGCAGGCGTAATCCCGGTAGGTTCTGGGCTGCTACAAAACCAACCAATAGTATGGCAGCCACAGCACAAACACCTATAGTTGCAACTTTTTTCTTGAAGCTAAAGCCAGCTTTGGGTGGAACCTGTTCGTGGCTAGTTGCTTGTGAGAGAGCCTTTTCTAATAGGTCGGCGGTAGTTTTAGGCGGTACGTGTTGGAATACCTGTGAAGGCCGGATAACTGGTTGAACCTGATTCTGAGCCAGGGGGGCAGGAACAGGCGGCGCAGAGTTATGTAGTTGTGCACTAAAGCGGCTAATGGCCTGGCTTTTACTAGCTTTGTTAGCCCGCTGCTGCCGTTTATGGTTTTTAGATTGTAAGCCAGGGCTAGCATCAATTACTGCAGCCGGTTGGACCGGACTATGGGACTTTAAGTGTTTGGCATGGGTAGGAGCTGGTTTTTTGACGATGTGGCGCATTAACGTACGGGCCGGTTGGGGAGTGCGGGGTTGGTGGCTAGTAGCTGTTGTCCGTACCGCTTTCTTTGGCTCCCCTCTAGAAGGCGTTAATTCTGGATTACTATGAACAGGATTAGGTGTTGCTGGTATAGGCTGGGTATGCCTGGAATGTTTAGCAGGGATTACGCCGTCAATGGTACGGGGGGCTGCTTTTGTTAATGTATGTCCGGCAGCAATAGGCGCACCGCTGTAGATGTCATAACCCTGACCATTGATATGTATTGTATTGTTGGTTTTGCCCACAAATTGCCTTGCCGCTTATGGATAAGTTTACTAGTATCTTAAACCCTTTT
>JBBPZG010000066.1:0-14340 GCA_038199095.1 Saccharimonadales bacterium (SeqCode) | reverse complement strand
TATCAAGGTCGAGCACTTTACTGAGCGTTGGCAGGAGCTGCAGAAGAACTGTGTTGATCGTAAGACTTGGCCTCTGGCGATTATCGAAGCCGACAATTTACTTGACGACGCCCTCAAAAAACGCCGCTACAAAGGTAAAACTACCGGTGAGCGACTGGTGGCTGCCCAGCGGATCATGACCAGCAACGAAAAAGTCTGGTTCGGACATAAGCTGCGCAACAAGGTAGTCCATCAAGATGTCCGCAAACTGAAAAAGCGTGATGTGTTGCAGGCCCTTAGCGGTTTCCGCCAAGCCCTCCGCGATTTAGGAGCGCTCAAAAATGACTAACCACTCACCGATAATGCTCAATATTGAGCATTGCCAATTAAGCATTGACGCCGGGGCGTGGAATGATTAGTCAAGAATTACGCGACCAATATACGACTACTATT
This sequence comes from Saccharimonadales bacterium (SeqCode), assembly GCA_038199095.1. Lineage (GTDB taxonomy): Bacteria > Patescibacteriota > Saccharimonadia > Saccharimonadales > UBA4665 > JBBPZG01. The sequence continues at coordinate 13,908 of JBBPZG010000066.1, read as the reverse complement.
GGCATCGAATGTCATGTCCAGCTCAAAACCAAGACCAAGCTGTTTGCCGCCGTCGGCAATGATGCCCGCGAAGCGCCACCGAACACTTTGGTTAGCCATATTTGCTTTGGTCTTCCGGGCGCATTACCCGTGCTTAATAAAGAAGCTGTGCATTTGGCAACTAAAGCTGCGTTTGCGCTCGGTACTGAGCCTGAGCGATTTAGTAAGTTTGACCGCAAGCATTACTTTTATCCCGACCTGCCTAAGGGCTACCAAATCAGCCAGTATGACGAACCGATTATCGGCAAGGGCGCTATTACTATCGAGGTGAATGGTGCGCAGAAGACCATTGGTATTACCCGAGCCCACATGGAAGAAGATGCCGGCAAAAGCACACATCCGGCTGGCAAAGACTACAGCCTGGTTGACCTGAACCGTGCCGGCACACCATTGCTAGAAATTGTATCCGAACCTGATATGCACACCAGTGCCGAAGCCAAGGCTTATGCCCATGAACTGTATCTACGTATGCGCTATGCCGAAGTGTCCGAAGCCAACCTTTACTACGGCAATATGCGCTTTGATGTTAACGTGAGTGTCAGCAAAACAAACGAGCTTGGAACCCGGACAGAAACGAAAAACCTCAATAGCTTCCGCTCAATAGAAAAAGCAGTCGATTACGAAGTAGATCGTCAAATTGAGCTACTCGAAAAAGGTGAAAGAATTGTCCAAGAAACCCGCGGGTGGGACGATGCCAAGCAAAAAACTCTCAGCCAACGCAGCAAAGAAAATGCCGATGACTACCGCTATATGCCCGATCCCGACCTACCGCCTATAATTTTAAGCGATGAATATGTAGCCCGCGTGAAGACTGAAATGCCGGAACTGCCTGATGACTATCGTGTCAAGTTCAAAGACATCAACATTGACGCAAAAGTAGTTGAAGACATTATCGCCGCTCCATCAAACGCTGCGCTTGTCTCGCGGATATTGGATAAAAGCAGTGCTGAGCACGCCCGACGAATAGCTTTCTGGCTCATGCAGGCTGTTCCTATTACTGATGATGAGCCAGTCAAGGAAGGGAACACAATCGAGGCGAGCGATGACAACTTGATAAAATTATCGCAATTAGTCAGTGATAATAAATTGAGCTCGAGCGCTGCTAAAGAGGTCTTAGCAGAGATGCTCACATCCAACTTAAATCCCGAAACCATTGCCGGTCAGAAAAATCTTTTACAAGTATCGGACGAAAATGAAATAGCAAGAATAGTTGAACAAGTACTAGGTGATAATGCCAAAGCCGCCGAAGACGTCAAAAATGGCGAGATGAAAGCCATCGGCTTCTTGGTCGGCCAAGTCATGAAACTTAGCCAGGGCCAAGCCAATCCGTCCCTCGCTCAAGAACTAATCAAAAAACAGCTTGGACTATAAGTGCAGCTATTTTGGCAACGCCTGGCTAAAACTGGCCAGATGACTGATCCGGATGCGGTCCTTATGGCCTATAACCGCTTACGGCGTGCTAAACTTTAAGCATGAGCCAAAAACCACCTGTTAGGAAAGCCGTGATTGCCGCTGCCGGCTTTGGCACGCGCTTTTTGCCGCAAACCAAAGCTATGCCTAAAGAAATGCTGCCCCTCGTGGATAAACCGATCATCCAGTATATTGTCGAAGATTTAGTTGCGGCAGGTATCAAAGAAATAATAATCGTAACTGGTTACAGTAAGCGCAGCATTGAAGACCATTTTGATACGCCGAATGAGGACTTATTAAATAATCTGCGCGCCGGCGGCGACAGTAAGGCGCATTACATACAGGAACTACATACTGTAGCCGATATGGCCGACTTTGCGTACGTCCGGCAGAAAGGCCCGTACGGAACGGCTACGCCTATTATGAACGCAGCTCATTTAATAGGCGATGAGCCCTTTATATATACTTATGCTGACGATTTAATGGTGGCTACGCCGAACGTTTTCCAGCAAATGGTTACACTTTACGACGAATTGAACAGCAGTATTTTGCCCTGCATCCGTCTTGAAAATGATGATGATTATGACCGGTACGGCATCTTAGGGGGCAAAGAAATTCGAGACGGTGTTTTGGATGTCACCAGTATTATTGAAAAACCCGGTAAAGCGGCTGCGCCTTCAAACTTAGCCAGCGTCGGCGGTTTTTTGCTAACACCGGATGTGTTCCAGTATATTGAAGCCGGCAAAAACTCTCTAAAGCCTGGCCAGGAATTCTATGCAACCGATAGTCTGTTGCAGCCCATGCTCGCCAACGGATCGAAATTTTATGGCTGTGAAATAAAAAGCAGCTTACGCTACGATACTGGTAATCCTCTAGGTTATTTAAAAACGGTAGTTGACTTTGCTTTAGACAGGGAAGATATTGGCCCGGCACTTAGAGAGCATTTGCGAAAAAAATTACAGTAAAAATAACAATTAGTTGTATAATAGGCTCATGACTACAACTGATACCGTATTGTTAATCATTCTGACCAGTCTCCTGAGCATCCTCATACTGTTGGGCATCGCCGTAATGATCGTTGTACTAAAGCTAATTGGCACTGTCAAGCGAGTTGTAGCCAAGGCCGAGGGTTTAGTTGATTCCGTAGAATCGGCCGCCGAAGTCTTAAAAGACACTAAAGGCCGTATGGCCTTCTTCAAACTAGTGCGTAATATTATAAAGTTAGTACAGAGGAGCCGGCGATGATGGGAAGGCGTGAACACAAGAAAGCATTAAAGCGTGTAGCTATTGGCGGTAGCATTGCCGCCGCGGCAGGGTATGTAGCCGGGATCTTAACGGCTCCCAAAAGCGGCAAGCTGACCCGGCAAGATATTAAGCATGTTACGACCGAAAGTATTACCACAGCCGAAAAAGACCTTAAGAGACTGCACACCGAACTCGGTAAAACCATAACCGATACCAGAAAGTCTGGCGAAAAACTGAGTAAGAAAGCCCAGGACGAGCTCGACGAACTGCTGGAAAAAGCCAAGGATACCAAAGAGAAAGCCCGCGAGATGATCAGCGCCGTCCACGAAGGTAACGCCGACGACAAAGACCTCAAAAAGGCCATCAAAGACGCCAACGCCGCCATCGATCACATCCGCGACTTCCTCAAGAAATAGTACGCTAACTGTAGCTCTAAGGTCTACGCTGCATAGGCCGACTAAAGTCTACCCTTGCACAGAATAAGCTAAAGTTATTAAATTGTATTATGGAAAAAAATAAGCTGGGACATGAACTGGCCAGCAGTGGCAGTACCCTGGACGAACTAGCCGCAGATCTATTACGGGAGGCTAATGAATACAACGGCCGTCTGATAGCTACCTATAGGATTAAAGGTGAGCTGATGGACTTGGTTATTGATTTAGGGAGAAAATTTGCAAATTTATTTCCAGCGCATGGCCAACCTTTGCCCGACGAAGCGTATTACGAAGCAACAAAAGGTATAACGCCTATAACTTTTTCCGGCTTGCCGGAAGACGCTACTATCGAGGCTTTTCGCGAAAAGAACACCTCTGGTGAAGACGGTTTTTACGGATTTAATGTAGTACTGGATTATATCGATGAAAAAGGCCGTCCCTGGGCTTTATTGATAGGGAAAGATGAAGCTGAGACAGGTATATCCCGTACGATAGAAATACCGGAGCGTAAAACAACAGGCTATAACGGCCAAGGTAGTATTATCTTGCCCACTAAAAATGCAGAAGAAAGGTTTGCTGATACCCTGCTTCGCTTCCGGGGTGAACTGGATTTATAAGATATTTTTTGGCCGCTACCGTGCACAAAATGCATTCAGCCTAATGCTATAATTAAGGCTAGAATATAATGCTCGGGGGTTTAGCTTGGCATCTTCAAAAACTTCGCTTAAAGCAAGCGATTATGTACATCTGCACAACCATACACAGTACAGTTTGCTCGACGGCCTGACCAAGGTACCAGAGCTCATTAGCCATGTCAAAGACGCTGGTATGGAGGGCGTGGCTATGACCGACCATGGTACGCTCAGCGGCGCCATCGAATTTTATAAAGAGGCCAAAGAGGCGGGCATTAAGCCGATTATCGGTATAGAAGCTTATATGGCTTCACGGGGATTTCGTGATAAAGAGCCCGGCAAGGATAAGGCTTACTATCACATCATATTATTGGCCATGAACCAGGCGGGATATCAAAACTTGATGGCTTTATCAACCATAGCCAATCTTGAGGGTTTTTACTATAAGCCGCGTATTGACCGCGAATTACTTGAGAAGCATAATGAAGGACTGATTTGCTTGAGTGGCTGCGCCAGCGGAGAGCTTGGAGATTCCCTTAGACAAGGCCAATATGCCCAGGCTAAAGAGACGGCGAAATGGTATAAAAAAGCTTTTAACGATCGTTACTACCTGGAGATTCAGGACCATGGACATTCGGAACATCCCAGTAAATGGATAGAGCAAGAAGCCATCAATAAGCAGTTATTCCAACTCAGTGAAGAGCTGGGTATTCCTTGCGTTGTCACGGCCGACGCGCACTACCTAAAACACGAGGACCAGGAAGCCCACGAGATATTGCTTTGTGTACAGACAGGTTCTTTCCTAAGTGACGAAAAGCGTATGAGCCTCAAAGAGTTTGAGCTGCATGTGACTGACCCAACCGAGATTATTGCCCGCTGGGGTGCCAACCACCCTGAACTGATTACTAATAGCCGGGCTATAGCTGACCGCTGCGATCTCGTAATAGAGCTCGGTAAGATTCTTATTCCTAAGTTTCCAGTGCCGAAGGGCGAGAGTGAAAAATCGTATTTAGAGAAGTCAGTCTACCGAGGTCTAGCCTGGCGTTATGGCAATCAGCCAGAAATTGAAACGAGTAGTTCAAGCATTGCGGCTGCTAAAAAGAGCTTGCCCTCCAATGTCCTGGAGCGCGCAGAATACGAGCTGGGGGTAGTGGAAGCTATGGGCTTCAACGGATATTTTTTGATCATTTCTGATTTTATTAACTGGGGGAAAGACCAAGGGATTGTTTTTGGCCCGGGACGGGGCAGTGCCGCCGGCTCTATCATCGCCTACGCGCTAAAAATTACCGAGCTTGACCCTTTGCAGTATGACCTGCTGTTTGAGCGGTTCTTGAACCCCGACCGTATCAGCATGCCAGATGTCGACATCGATATCCAAGATACCCGCCGCGGAGAGGTTATCCAGTACTGTGTGGAGAAATACGGCAAGGACCGCGTAGCCAACATCGTAACCTTTGGCCGGATGGCCGCCCGCAATGCCGTCCGGGATGTTTCGCGCGTGCTGCAAGTACCATATGCCGAAGCCGACCGCTTAGCCAAAATGATCCCGCCACCCGTGCAGGGGCGTCATATTCTGCTGGCTACTTCCATCAAGAAGAACCGCGAGCTCAAGCAGGAGTACGAAACCAACGAAACCGCCAAAAAAGTCTTTGACCTGGCCGTACAGATGGAGGGTACTATTAGGTCCCACGGTGTCCACGCGGCCGGGGTGGTGATCGCTCCAGAGGACATTGTCCGCTACACGCCGCTCGAAATGGCTCAAAAAGGCGTGGTGGCTACCCAATACTCAATGGGTCCGATTGAAGATTTAGGGCTGTTAAAAATGGACTTCCTGGGACTCTCCAACTTAACTACAATTAAGAATGCTCTGCGTATCATTAAGCGTGTCCACAATGTAGATATCAATATTAATGAGATTTCCTTTGAAGATTCTAAAACGTACGAGCTGCTACAAAGAGCTGACACTGTCGGAGTTTTCCAGCTGGAGTCGGCTGGTATGAAACGGTACTTGAAGCAGTTAAAGCCGACTACTTTTGAGGATATTATTTCTATGGTGGCGCTTTACCGACCGGGACCCATGCAGTTTATTGATGAGTTTATTGCTCGCAAAAATGGTCATAATAAAATTAGGTACCTTCACCCTGCAATGAAGCCAGCCTTGGAAAATACTTACGGTGTGATTGTGACCCAGGAGCAAGTCATGCAGATTTCTAAAGAAATGTGTGGCTTTAGCGGTGGACAAGCTGATACGTTGCGTAAGGCTATCGGAAAAAAGAACCCGCAGATGTTGGCCAAAATGAAGACTGAGTTTATAGAGGGGGCTATTAAAACAGTTGGTGCCGACGTAGCTTTCATGGAAAAGTTTTGGAAACAACTTGAGGACTTTGCAGCATATTGTTTCAACAAAGCACACTCTGCTTGCTATGCGTACATTGCTTATCAAACAGCCTACCTTAAAGCTAATTACCCGGCAGCGTTTATGGCGGCACTTATGACTAGTGATTACGATGACATTGATCGTCTATCGATTGAAATTACAGAGTGTAAGCACATGGGAATTACGGTACTGGCACCCGATGTCAATGAATCATTTCTGGAGTTTGCGGTTGTGCCCGGCAGCGAACAGATCCGATTTGGTATGGCTGCCATCAAAAACGTTGGTACGGGGGCTGTGGAAGAAATATTGCGCGCCCGCAGCGAGGCCAGCTTTGAGAGCTTAGAAGACTTTTTAAGCCGGGTGAATTGCCGGGTAGTTAACCGTAAAGCCATGGAAAGTCTTATTAAATCCGGGGCTTTTGACCGGTTTGGAGAACGCAATACCCTACTCTATAATATTGATTTATTACTGGCCTTTGCCGGACGTCTGCAAAAGCAAGCTAACAGTGGCCAAACCGATATCTTTGGGAGTTTGATAGAAGACGACGTACCGGACATGCCGCGTTTGGAACTGCAATCTCCGTCTTCTCGGGGTGATAGCCGCGAACAATTAGTGTGGGAGCGGGAGTTGCTAGGTTTGTACCTTAGTCAGCATCCGCTTGAACTATTCGAAGCAATATTAAGCGAGCAAACCGTACCGCTTAACACGATAACTGCTGGGCACGATAAAAAGACTGTTAGTATCGGCGGGGCTATCACCGATGTGCGGGAAATCACTACAAAAAATGGCCAAAAAATGGCATTTGTGAAAATTGAAGACCGCTTCGGCGAAATAGAAGTCATCCTCTTCCCTGGCAGTTACCAGCAAACTCTCGGTCTGTGGGAGCGCGACCGGGTGGTACTGGTCCGAGGTAAGGTTAATGCTCGTGATAAAGATGGCAACGAAAACGGTGAAATTAAAGTATTAGCCGATGACGCCCGCGAGATTACCAGCCAGCAGGCCAGCGCCTACCAAGCTACCGGCAAAAAAGCCAAGCCGCCAAAAGCACGCGTTGATGTGCGGCGGTCGGCAGTCGGCGGTCAGCGGTCGGCGGGCCCGGAGTCTGAGGCGGTAGATGGGCCGACGACTGACAGCCGGCAGCCGACCGCCGCACAGCGTGTCTACGTACGGCTACAAAATACTAGCGATGAACAAGTGTTACTTTTACTTAAAGAAACCATCGATAATCACCAAGGCCAAACAGAGGTCGTATTAGTGCTCGGTGAGGCCGCCAGTAAGCAGGCCATCAAGCTTCCTGGCGGCATCGACCACACTAGCGACGGCCTCAGCATCCTCCGCGACCTCGTCGGCACCGAAAACCTCGTCATCCAGTAAAGTTACATGCGTCGGAATTTACATAAAAGGTAGATATACCTTTTATGTTCCGTTAGAGAAGAGGATATCTTTCAAATGCGTTGTATATGAACTTTTTGATTCTGAGGATAAAGCCAGCTGACCCAAATAGTCTGCCGATTGTGTAACATACTCAGCAACTTCTCTTTCGGCGGTGGCTGCCAGAACGCGCAATACGGTAGCTTCATCAGGGCGTTCTTCTCGCAGCCATTGTAGTACGCAATTTCGCTGTTCCGGGCGCGATAAAACGATACGGCGGCCTTTGGCAGCAGAGCGGAGCATAGTAGGGCCACCAATATCTGTATTCTCAGTGACGGATTCTTCAGTGGCATTCTCTTTTTTAATTGCTTCCTTTAAGGGATACATATCTACGCAAACAAGATCAAGCCGCGGTATTAGTAGGTCGGCAATTTCTTGGGTATCTTCTGGGCTACCACTGGCAAGTAAGCCTGCATGTACCTCTCTTGATAACGTTACTACGCGGTGTCCCAATATTGCTTCGCCGCCTACTAACTCAGAAACATCTTTTACTGGCACATCACTCTCTGCAATTTTACGGGCAGTGCCGCCCGAGGCATATATGTGCCAATCCATGTCGCTTAAACCCTGCGCGAACTCCACAATGCCATCTTTGTTATATACCGAAATTAATGCATTTTGTTCAGCGTGTGCCATAGAATACCTCCTACTTAGTATGACTCATTATTAGGCACGACTTGCCTCACTGCAAGCATAGGCAGAATAAATCTAGCGGGTAAGGCCGCTTGTGCGGGTAAGGAGAAAACCGGCGGTTATAACGAAAACAATGGCAATGTCAAAATAGGGGTGGTGGGCCGCAAGCTCCTCGCCGCGCGATAGTAGGCGGTGGATGCGTAAGCTGTGCCGAACAATGAATATTGCTAATGCGGCTCCGAAGAGGGCAGAAGCAACCGCCAGGCTCCAGCTGGCATGGCCGCCGGTCATGACCTGGATGCGGGAGACTGGCCGGGCCGACAACTCTGTTTGATCGCCTTTTACCTGGGCAATTGGTGCAGTTGGATTTGGTACGGTGAAGCTTATGTTGGCTGCGGCGGCTATTGGCTTACCATACTCGGCAACGACAATGGTCTCTGGTCCTTGGCCATGGTAGTTAGGCGAGCTGGCAACGCCAAAGCCAACATTTTCGTAGGTGCTGTCTAAGACATTGGCGCGATGTTCAGCGCTGTTCATCCAGCCTGTTACGGTACTATTGGCACCGCTAAAACCGTAGGCCAGATTTTCTCCGGCTGACTGGTACTGGTAACCGGAGGCGGCGATGAATGCCCATGGTGTTTTGCCCTCTGGTGAAGTATGGGCCCAGTAATTACGGGCTACCATATCAGCCGCTTTAGCCTGAGCTGCAGCCATTAATTGCGGATCTACAGTTAAGGCGGGAAGGTTGCTAGTTTGACGCTCGGCATTGGTTGCACTTAGGAGAGAGCTACTAGTAAAGTCGCGGCTGGCCCCCAACACAGCGTGATTTGACCATAAGCTGTTTACCATAATCCCAGCGCCAACAATAAGCAGCATGGGCAAATAAGGCCAGTAAGCTTTAAGGTATGGTTTGCTTTGGCGGTGATGCTTGCCGCTGCGTTTTTTGTGCTGGACTGTATTTCGTTTTGGTTTTGTCGCCAGGGCCATATATTTGTTTTAAGTTTATGAAGCTAATTATACCAGCCTTTCCCGCCTGCGTCATCCCGGCTTTCGCCGGGATGACGCAACATGGCTAGTCAGCTAGTGGTGACTGTAAAAACGGCAGTGATATAACGCCATAGCTGCCGCCTGGACTACGTTATAAGACTCCTTTTGCCCAAGCATAGGGATCTCGACTATCGTGCTGCAGGCTGCCAGGATTTCGGGCTCAATACCTTCAACTTCCCGACCGACTACTAGAGCTAGTTTAGGCGGAGGTACAAAATCCGGTAGTTGTATAGAATGCGGAGCCTGCTCAAGGGCTGCAATTACATAGCCCTGTCTTTTTAAACTAGCTAATACGCTTTCGATGTTCATTGCGTGTTGCCAAGCTCCTGAAGCTTCCGCGCCTAACGCAGTCTTTACAATTTGCTGATGGACCTTTTGGGCAATATGCGGCAAGCGGTCATCTTGGGGACCAGCCGGGAAAGGGGTATACCCTGTCAAATAAACTTTTGTAAGGCCAAGACCGTCAGCTGTACGTAGCAATGATCCTACATTGTGGCTGCTACGCAGGTTATGAGCAATCAAAATTAATCTTTGCATAACCTCAGTCTAAAGTCAGAAAGTCGAAAGTCCAAAGTATTGCCGCCTCCATTGTCACGTTGAGTCTGTTCCAGGACTTCCTGCAGATTATTACGGGCTGGCATTCACCACTAACCGTTTGCTGTTTTCTATGAACCCATTGCATCTCTCCTCTCGGTAGTGAAAGCCTGCTTGGCAGTGCCAGGTGCTAGTTCTTGCGAGGAATCATACCTATAAGGTATGGTGACGAGTAAAACTAGGGTCTGGTGCTGCCAAGGTGGGTTGTAACGGAGAGGGGATAGGAAATGGGTTCTATACGTTTACCAGTAACTGTTTACGTATAGCCTGGCTTGCAAGCTACGGTAAACGGAACCTGATAAACGTACGGTGGATGGTAAAAGGAAAAAGGTAAAAGAGCACTACCTGCGAGTCTGTCTTTGCTGATTCGTGTATGGGGTACTGAAATGAATTCAGAATGACGGGGAGGATGGCAGGCTGTTCGACTTTCGACCTTTAGCTTTCGACTCCTTAAAGCTTGTGCTTTAATGGTAGGATATGAGCCAAGACGCCCGCATAGATGAAGAACAGGCCACCCAGCGCCGGGCCCGGGTGCTTGGCATGAACTATGTCGACACATCGCAACTCCCCGAAAAGCCCCTCTATAAAGAATTGCTAACCACCCAGGAGCTTTATCAATTAAAACTTGTACCGGTCAGGGCAGATAAAAGTAATCTGTTGTTTGGCGTAACTACCACCACATCGCAGCAGGCCATGGCTAGCTTACGCCAGCGCTTTATTGAGCAGCGGGTGGCTTTTGCAATCATTTCCGATACCGGCTACAGCGACTACATGCGCCTTTACGATCCGCCTAAACAGATAGTTTACGAGGACATTGCCGTCAACCAGGCGGGCAGCCAAGACCTGGTTGAAAAGGTTTCTTCGGTGCTCGAGCAAGTGCGGGCCGACGACATGCTGGCCTACCTCGTCGCCCAGGCCCACAAGCTAAATTCCTCGGATATCCACCTGGAAACACAGGTCGACGACGTTCGTATACGGTTGCGTGTCGACGGTGTGCTCCATCCGATTGCCCATCTAAGCCGTGAAAAATACCGTGTCCTTGTCTCGGCTATCGCTAGTGCTGGTAATGTCTCGACTGGCATCAACGAAGCCCAGCAGGGCCATATCGCCCAGCGCGTCAAAATGGCTGATGGCAATGATGTGGACGTGAATGTGCGTCTGGAAACAGTACCAACAATTAATGGTATGGATATCGTGATGCGACTTTTCAACATGGATGCCTCAATGTACACGCTGGACCGTTTAGGTCTCTCGGACGGTGAGCGCCAGGTCGTCGATGACATTATTGCCAAGCCGAGCGGCCTGGTAATGATCGTCGGCCCGACGGGCTCCGGCAAAACCACCACCCTGTACTCCATGCTTAACACCCTCAACACCGAGGAGCGCAAAATTATTACGATTGAAGACCCGGTCGAATACCAATTCCCAGGCATTAGTCAGATATCCGTGCATTCCTCAGAAGTTGGCAATGACGACAGCTTTGCCGAAAAGCTCCGAGCCGTCCTACGCTTAGACCCCGATATCGTCATGGTCGGCGAGATCCGCGATATGGACACCGCCAAGACAGCATTGCAAGCAGCTTTAACCGGCCACTTAGTGTTAGCAACCTTTCACGCTAGCTCATCGGCGGCCGCTCTGACCCGTATTGCCGACATTATTGGGCAAAACCCGCTGTTTGTATCGGCTATCCGCCTGGTAATGGCCCAGCGCCTGATCCGCCGGCTGGACGACAGCCTTAAGCAGGCCTACAGCCCGTCCGAAGGTGAATGGCAAAAAATCAATGAGATTATGAGCACCCTGCCGGAGGGTATGGAACGCCCGAACCTCGAGGGCTTACAGCTGTACAAACCGGGTAGCTCCGAAGAAAACCCCTACGGCTACACCGGCCAGCTCGCTATCCGTGAACAGTTCACTATGAGCGAACCGCTGCGCTTGTTATTAGAAAACCCCAAGTCTAATGTCTCCACCCAGACCATCGAGGAAGCCGCCCGCCACTCTGGCATGCGCACTATGCTCCAGGATGGTATGCTCAAGGTCTTGGCCGGCGAAACCACCCTCGAAGAGCTCTACCGCGTCGTCGGCTAGCGCCGCTTTCGCATACTCTCGCCGTACGCTAATGTCCGCGGCCCCGCCGCTGGCTTCTGCTAATCTGAACTTGGCCGCGTTTCCCACGCTTTTTCATTTTGCGCGGTAGCTTGGGAGGAGGGTTTGTGTACTGTTCTTTTACTTGTCTAATTTCTGCTTCATCTTTCTCTTTTTTGTCTGTAACAAGTTTTCCCCACAAATCTAAAGTAGCGGTCTTATGTTCCTTGTCATCCACTAACGCATCGATTATTAATGGCAAGCGCTCATAAGCCAGGGCTGTCATGCCGAGCATATTTTCATTTGCAAACTCTGAGAGTTCAAGACAGAGTGAAGTTATCAAGCTTTCGGGCGTGACAGTTGTATCTCCGAGCTGGGCGATAGATGGAATTAACTCTCTGCGAAACAAGCGGTTAGCGCTAATCTCGCCCAACTTCTGACGTATACGTAAGGAACTTGGCAGTACAAATTCAATTTCTTTATGCGGCTCCTGTTCCATTGCGGGTCATTATAGCCCGGTTTATCTGCAATAAACAAAACCAACTTGCAGCAACTTTTAAATAGTGAAAAATCAAACCGCTCATGATTGCGAGCAAGAGATATTTGCTTTATAGTGCAATATATGACAAAGACTGAGGTTACGCCTGAAACTATAGTTACCAAAGGTGAGGTGATTTCGAAGATTGAGATTGCTTATGATCACTTATTGCCGCTTGCATTAAACATTGCCGGCGCTCCTGCCGAGGCGCCCTTGACGTGGCAAGCAAGTATAACTCCCGAGGCAGCACCCCGGCGGCTGGTTTTGTACGGTTTATTTCCAGACCTAAAAAGTCTCATGATAAAAAAAGAGTATTGGAATCATACTGTCCAGCCCGAAACGGACTTATCATCTACCTGGCGCATAGAACTGATGGAGAAAACGGAGACCGGAAAACAACAAACGACTTCGCTTGTCGTTGATGAATTAGGGAGAGTAGCAACAGAAAAGCTGATTTACGAGGGTAAAAGTGGAGTGCAACCAACTGCTACACTCGACTCAGAAGCCGATCCCGAACACCCACGTTTTGCAATGGCGATTAGTATGGCGCTCGATAAAGCCATGCAGCAGCTACCCAGTGCTCAGCATGCATTTCTATATGAGTGGGACGTAAAGGCCGAGCCAAAAGCCAAAATACTCCGCGCCAATAAGCAGGCGCTAGAGCCTTACCTAGTAAACAGATGATCAACACACGGTATCTATGTTTGCAACAGAGGGAAATGTGGTGTACAATTTACCGGATATGCAAGGTGTTATTCAGAAAATCAATGAGCAATTCAAGAAGCAGGCCGTCGTCGATGTCCGCAGTGGCGACACAGTACGCGTCCATCAGAAAATCCGTGAGGGCGCTAAAGAACGCGTACAAATCTTCCAAGGCCTAGTGATCCGCACCGATAATAAAGGCAGCCATACCAGCCGCATCACCGTCCGGCGTATTTCCAGCGGCATTGGTGTCGAAAAAAGCTTTATGCTCCATAGTCCCCTAGTAGTCCAGGTAGAAGTCACTAAGCGAAGCAAGGTCCGCCGCAACTACCTTAGCTACATGCGTGAGCGTACCGGCAAATCGGCTCGCATGACTAGCGTCGACTTTGACCGCCGCGCTGTTAATGATATCCATGACGAAGCTGCTGAGGCCGAAGAAGCTAAAATACATGACGCCAACGCAGCCGAAGCTGCTGCTAAGGCCGAAGAAAAAGCCAAAGAAGCTGCCACCGAAGAAGCCAAAGTGGCCGAAGCCCTGGCCAAACGCGACGAAGCTTAAAACCCCATAGTAGGTGTGTATGACTATTCTCTAAGAGCTAACTCATATCTATCTGTCATAGCGAAACTTTAGCAGCTGCCTTGATTTCTCATCTGTTTTATCGGCTTTCAGTCGTAGCCGTAGCTACGAACTGAAAACGAAAAACAGATGAGAAGTGGCAGACCTGAAGTTTTTAGCTGACAGAT